>JBMSWZ010000133.1:0-5009 GCA_049425105.1 Cephaloticoccus sp. | reverse complement strand
TCCAGATCCGCGCCCCCTTCATCGTCGCTGATGCGACGGAAGGGGTTTATCGGCTTTACGGCACGACCGGCTACGGCGGGCCCCGCGACGCGCCGCATGGGTTTCCCGTCCGCATCAGCCGCGACCTCAAGGAGTGGAGTGAGCCGAAATCGGTCTTGTCCCGCATCACCGGTCCCCAAGAGGCCGACTTTTTCTGGGCGCCAAAGGTGCATCGCTATCGCGGCCGTTGGTATCTTTTCGCCACGTTCGGCCACGGCGTTTCGGTGCTGAAACCGCGGGCGCGCTACAGCAGCATTTTCGTCTCGGACTCGCCCGACGGTCCCTTCGTGCCGCACTCCGACGGTCCCGTCACGCCGCTCGGTTGGCTGGCGATCGGGGCGACGCTGCATGTCGACGCGGCGGAGCAGCCGTGGTTGGTGTTCTGCCGGGAGTGGGTGCAGACGCGCAACGGCGAGGTGCACGCGATCCGGCTCGGGCCGGACCTGAAACGCACGGCCGGGGAAACCCACCTCTTGTTCCGCGCCGGCGAGGCGGCTTGGAGCACGTCGCAAAAAAGCGAGCTCGGCGAGGGCTACCGCGTGGCCGATGCGCCCTGGCTGCATCGCAACGCCGACGGCACGCTGCTCCTGCTGTGGTCGAGCTTCGGCCAGGGCGGCTATCTCACGGGCGTCGCCCGCAGCGCTGGCGGCGACATTGCGGGTCCGTGGGTGCAGGCGCCGGAACCATTTCCGCTGGCCGACAGCGGTCACGCCATGACCTTCCGCACCTTCGACGATCAGCTGTGGCTGCTCCTGCATTCGCCCAACCGGCCCGGCCACGAACGCGCGCGCTTCCGCCGGCTGCGCGAAATCCCGGCCGGACTCGAGCTGGTGCGGTGAAGCCGCCGGCCGGCGCTGGCCCCGAATGCGGGATTGCCCGGCCGGGGTGCGCGCGATTGAGTCGGGGTCTGCCGCGGCGCGACCGCCGGTGCCACGATCCCATGAAAAAACTCCTGTTCGTGTTGTTGGGCCTCGTCGCCGTTGGCCGGCTGGTGGCGGCAGAACCGCCGGGCTTCCGGATCAAGGTGCTGCCCACGATCCAATATCACTTCGATGATATCTGGAACTGGACGCCGACTGGACGGCAGCCCCGCGTGGCCATGGCGACGAAACTCGCGCCGGGCCAGCCGGTGCATGTGCATGTGTTGGCGTCGAGTATTGCGGCCGATGCCGACGGGGCGTCACACGTGGATTTCTCGGTCCGGCTCTTCCGACCGGACGGCGCCGTCGGCTACGAACAGGACGGCCTCGTGCTGGTGCCGGCCGGCGGCCAGCTGGGGCGCGACCTCCTCGCCAAGGCGCAGAACGTGGCGGTGATGTCGATCAATGAGGGCGACCCGATGGGCGCCTGGCGGCTGGCGGTCGAGGCCAGCGATCGGATCGGCGGGGTCAGCGCGCGCGACGAGGTGGTGCTTGAGGTTGATCCGGTGCATCTGACCGAGTCCCTGCCCGAAGGGAAGGCCGCGCCGGGCTGGATGATGGCCTACCATTTCAATCTGCGCCCGCAGCAGCTGATGAGTTACCTGCGCGATCTGACGGACCATCCGCCGTGGCAGGGGGCGCCGCCGTCAGGGTTCCCTGCTGGGCTTCTTCGAGCAGGTTTTGCAGGACAACCCATGGTTGCTCCCGCACCTGATCGTGGATTTTGCCGACGAGGCGCCGGCGACGCAGCAGCGTCTGGCCGGCTTGCTCGCCTATGCGCGGCGCGATGACCCGAAGTTTGCGGCGACCCTGCCGGCCGGCTTGCGCGCGCAGGTGGAGTCGTTTCGCAATACGGCCTGGCCGGTGCCTGCCGCGGAGCCGACCAACGGGGCGCAGCTCGATGTGTGGTGGGGCCGGTTTTTTGCGAGCGGGGCCTACGCCCCGCTGCAGGAGTTGGTCGGCCTGCTTAAATATCATCCCTACCGGCCGGCCTTTGAGGCCTACCGCAAGCAGGCGGACAAGCCCGCGTCGATCCCGCCTGACGTGTATAAGGGCATCATTTTCCAAACCGCCGTCTGGTCGCTGGGCAGCCTGATCAAACAGGACACGCTGGTGCGTGACTACTGCGAAGGCATGCTGGTCCGCCGGGAGCTGCCCGACGCCGAGGGCGGCTGGCTGCAGGGCATCTACAAGGCCGCCATGGAACCACCGCAGGAGCCGGCGAAAAAATCCGGCGACGCCGCGCGCTAGCCGCTAGCGGGCCGGACCGAAAGCGTAGGTCAGCGTCCAGGCACGGTCCGTGCCCGGCGGGAGATCCGTCGCGAGATACGGCTCGATCGACCACGTGTTGCTGTTGCCCCAGACCGGGCAGCTGTGGGGCACGAAATCGGTGGTGAAGATGATGCCGGTCAACGTGGGGTGCGAGAGTTCCGCCCGCAGCGGCGTGCCGGCGCCGACCTTGAGTTGCTCGAAATGGCCGTCGTCGCGGTGCTGAAAACGGCGTTTGAAGGTCAGCCGGTGGGCGTCGTCAAACTCGTAGCCGACGTTCTCATCCATGCCCCAGGTCGGTGGTAGCCCGCAGGTGATCAGGCGGTCGTCGAGGGCGAAGAAGGGATGGGCGAACCAGTGCAGCGGGAGCGGACGCTCGCCGAGGTTGGCCAGGCGGGTGGAGGAGGTGAGGGTGCGCCCGCTGAGGGCGACGCGGCGGCTTAGCTGGCAGGCGTAGCCGTTGCCGCTTTGCTCGGTGCAAAATTCAATCGCGCCGTGGCTGGTGGTCACCGACCACGGGGCGGGGGCGAGCACGTCGAGCACGCCGGCCATGTTCAGCGCGACGTCACCGATGCCGATGATGAAGCCGCGGCGGTCCTCGATGATCAGCGCCCGGCCCGTGCCAAATTCGGCGTGGCGGAACGACTCGGGCAGCCCCTGGCCGTTGAATGGTATCGGCTTCTCCAGCGGCCATTCCGGACCCGCGAGCAGCGGGCCGACGGCCGGATCGCGCACCTGCCAGATGTAACCACCCCGGCAATAACGCGTGCCGAGCCGCTGGCGGTCAATTGGGTCGGCCGGATCGAGCAGGTCGACCTCCAGGGCGGCGTTGCGGAGCGAGAGCATGGCCAGAAACGATGCGATCGGCGGCAGTTTGTAACGTAATACGTTACTAACGGACCGGACGCGGCGGGATCACTTCACGCGCCGGATGCGGATGGTGGTGTTCTTGCCATCGATCTCGAGGGCGAACTGGCCGTTCGGGCGCGGGACGATGCGGATCGACTTGCCCTTGAGCTCGTAGGTGATCGGCTCGACGCCTTCCCAGACCTGGCCGTTGTCGAGCTTGAAGCTGTTGCCGCCGACCCAGTTGGTGACGGTGGCCTCGAGCGCGGGATCCGTCTTCCACTCCTGTTCAAAGGAAATCACGGGCAGGCCGAAACGGGCGAGCAGGGAGCGGCGCTCCTCCTCGGCGGCGGTCTTGCGGATGTCATCGGCCTGCTTGGCCACCTCCGTCTTAACCGCGCCGTCCAAGTGGCGCTGGATGGCCTCGTTCAACACGGCCAGCTGGGCGGGGTTGAGCCCGTCAAGGCCGGCCTTGTGAAACTCGTCGAGCGACATGATGGACTCGATGCCGGGAAAGGAGTTTTGCGCCGAGGCCGCGGCGGCCGGGGCGAGCAAGGCGAGGGCGAGCAGGAAACGTTTCATCGGTGGGGTCGGGTTGGGAGGGAAATGACGGCGGAGAGCTTCGCCGCCGCGCGCGGGGGGTTCAAGCCCCTTCCCCGTCGAGAAACTCGGATCCGGTGGACTGGGCGGCGATGAGTTCTGCAAAGACGCCCTTGCGGGCGCTGAGTTCCTTGAAATTTCCCTGCTCGACGATGACGCCGCTGCGCAGGACGACGATGCGGTCGGCGTTCTTGATGGTGCTGAGGCGGTGGGCGATGGTGATGACGGTGCGGCCCGCGGAGAGGCGGTCGAGGGCCTCCTGGATGAGGCGTTCGCTCTCGTAGTCGAGGGCGGAGGTGGCTTCGTCGAGGATCAGCACTGGCGGGTTGCGCAGGATGGAACGGGCGATGGCGATGCGCTGGCGTTGGCCGCCGGAGAGGGCGACGCCGCGTTCACCGACGGCGGTATTGTAGCCTTCGGGCATCTTGAGAATGAACTCCTCGGCGTTTGCGAGGCGGGCGGCGTGGCGCACTTCCTCCTCCGTGGCGCCGGGACGGGCGAAGCGAATGTTATCCATGACCGAGCCGGAGAGCAAAATGCTGTCCTGCATGACGACGGCCATCTGGCGGCGCATCCAGCGCATGTGCCACTCGGACTGCGGCACGCCGTCGATCAGGATGCGGCCTTCCGTGGGCGCGTAGAGGCCGAGCAGGAGATTGGCGAGGGTGCTCTTGCCCGAGCCGGACGGGCCGACGAAGGCCACATGTTCGCCGGGCTTGATGGAGAGATTGAGCTGCTGGATGACGGTCTTCTCCGGCGCGGTCGGGTAGTGAAACGAGACGTTTTCGTATACGATGTCGCCGCGAATGCGTTCCTCGGTGCGCTGGCCGTGCCAGGCCTCGACGTAGCGGGAGTCGATGAGCTCCTTGATGCTGGTGTAGCCCTCCTGCGCGGCGAAGTAGGGTTCGCTCATGCCGATCAGCATGTGGACCGGACCGAGGATGTAGCCCAGGCCGGCCATGAAGGCGAAGAGCGTGCCGGTGGAGATCTGGCCGTGAATCGCCATGACCGCGCCGCCGGCGATCACGATGAGCGAGAGCGTCTGCATGCCCACGTGCACGTAGGTGCCGAAGAGGGAGTTGACGTAGGATTGGGAGACCCGGCTCGTGGCGAAGGTCTGGCTGCTGTGATCGAGCGCCCGTTCGGCCTGGTCCTCTTCGCCGAAGCTGCGCACGAGGCGAAGCGCGGAAATGTATTCGGAGGCGGTGCCGGTGAGCTTTTCCTGCGCGAGGCGGTTCTCGTTGTTCACGCGCTTGATCTTGCCGAAGAAGAAGGCCTTGGCGGTGGCGTAGATCGGGATGGTAAGGAAGAGAACCAAGAGGAGGAACCAGTTCA
>JBMSWZ010000132.1:0-5015 GCA_049425105.1 Cephaloticoccus sp. | reverse complement strand
TCTCACCACGGCGGTTTACAGCCTGTGGCTGCACGCCAAGCACAAGACGATCGGCGAATACCTCAAGCTCCCCGCCGGCGGTGAGAACCCGCGGCTGGCGCTCAACTTCGTCTTGGCGCTGCTCACGGGCTGCCTCTGGTATGGCCAGTTTTTCTTCTACGGCCTGGCGCACGTGCGCATGGGCGACTACCAGTTTTCCAGCTGGGCGCTGCACATGATCATGCTCGTGCTGTTCAGCAGCCTCGCCGGTTTCATCTGGCGCGAGTGGGCCGGGTGCAAGCCGCGCACGTGGACGCTCCTCGGGCTTGCCTTGGTGGTCCTCGTCGGCGCGGTGCTTTCCCTCGCCTACGGCAATTTCCTCGGCGACACCGGCGCGGGCCACTGAGCGGATGGCATGACCCCGAAAACCTGGGCCTTCACGCGGCATCCCGCCAACCCCGTGCTGCCGGCGGTGCCGGGCACGTGGATGGAGGCGCAGACCGCCAATCCCGACCTGCTGCTCCGCGGCGACACGTATTTCCTCTATTTCCGCGGCCAACGCGGCGGCCATGACCGCATCGGCGTGGCCACGATTCCGCGGGAGCAATTCGACGGCGTGACCTGGCGGAACCGGCCCGAGCCCGTCATCGACGTCGGCCCGCCCGGCGCGTGGGATGAGGATCACGCTTTGGATCCGGCGACGGTGGAGGTGAACGGCACGGTGTTTCTTTACTACTCCGCCGTCTGCCCGCGCGTGCACCGCAGCATCTGCGTCGCCACGTCGACCGACGGCGTGACCTTCACCAAGCACCCGGGCAACCCGGTCGTGATCGGCGGCGGGCCCGAGATCGTGTGGCGCGACGGCACGTTCTTTCTCTTCTACTGGAAAGACGTGCCCGGCAGCACCGGTTTCCAGCTGCATCTCGCCACGTCGACTGACGGATTCAATTTCGCGCCGTATCTAGCCGAACCCATTCTCCCCGTCGGTCCGCCGGGCGCCTGGGACAGCTACACCGTCGAGACCCCGCGCATCGCCCTGTGGGACGGCGTCTATCACCTGTTCTATTGCGGCTCGGATCGTTTCAGCGATTACCCCGCCCACGCCGGCCTCGCGACGTCCACCGACCTGATCCATTGGACGAAGCACCCGCAGCCCGTTTTCGCGCGTGGCGCACCCGGCGCATGGGATGAGGGCGCGATTTGGTTCACCACCGTCGAGCGCATCAATGGCACCTACTACCTCTGGTATGAAGGCTACGGCGGCGGTGACTCGCGCGACGTGGAATACGGCAGCTACCTCCAGGGTGGAAGATCCCAAGTAGGACTTGCGACCATGCGTATCTAGCCCCGTGGGCGGCGTGAAAATGAACGGGATGCGCGGGGGCGGAATAACCACGAAGACACGAAGGGCACGTGCGAGTGCATCGTGGTAGGGTCGGACCTCCGGGCCGACCGGCGGGACGGTCGCGGCGGGCCTGGCAGTCCCGCCCTACCTTTGGGCCATAAAATATTCGGGCGGATGTGGGGCGGGGTATGGAAAGCCCGCCCTACTTTCTCTTCAAACCTCGTGCCAAGTGACGCGCTCGCTCAGCGGCAGGCGCGCGGAGGTCGGCACCGCGGCCGAAGGTGACGGGTAGCCTAAATAAATCAGGCCCATGGCGCGGTGGGTTTCATCGCGACCCAGCCAGCGCACAAACTCCGGCGATGTCGCCACCGGCGGCGAACTCCAATACGAGGCAACGCCGTGCGTGTGCGCCGAGAGCAGGAGGTTTTGCGCCGCACAGGAAGTCGCGGCGATTTCTTCCCACTCGGGAATTCTTCCGCCAGGTGGAACGTGCGCGAGGAGCGCAACCACCACCGGAGCGGACCGCGGACTGGCTGCCAGCTTGGCCCGCTTGGCGGGATCCTGCTTCGCGGCTGGCGTGATTGCATCGTAGATCGTCTGCAACCCGGCTGCCAAACGTTCCCGGGCCGACGGCGTAGCGAACACGTGAAACCGCCACGGCTGCGTGAGCCCATGGGTCGGCGCCCAGTGCGCGTCGGTCAGCAATTCGGTCAGGAGCTCGCGCGAAAGTTCGCGGGCCGGGTCCATGGCCGCAGGTTTGAGCGAACGGCGGGAGCGAAAGAGCGACATGCGCGACGGATTCCACGAATTGGCGCACGCGGCAAGTCTGGGTGTGGGGTAGGATCAGCCGCGACGGACGCTAAGGGCGCGAAGCGGAGATGGAGGCTGGGTTGAATCAACCACGAAGACACAAAGGGCACGAATCGGAGATGGGGACGGGCCGCGGGGCCGACTGAGCAGACATTCGCGGCGGGTCTAGAATCCCGCGCTCCCTTTGGGCCGGATCTTTTACAGGAGGAAACAGAGCGAACGGAGGACTGATTTCTTCTCAGTTACCTCCGTTGCCTCCTGTAAAACCCGCCTTCCTCTGCGTGCTCTGCGATCTCCTGTGAAATGGATTTTTTAACGGGAGGACGCGGAGAGCGCGGAGGGTGGAAGGCTCTCGAAAACCTAGTCGGGTTGGACCGCTGGGCCGACCGGGTTCGTATTCGCGGCGGGCCTGACAGTCCCGCCCTACCTTTGGGATAATCCAAAATTGGATCGTTGTAGGGCGGGATTTCCAAATCCCGCTTTCTGTACCGGCGGGACGCCGGCTACGAATGCAAAGGGGGCCCTCCGTCGCCAAGCCTATGAAGGCGGGGTATGGAAACCCCGCCCTACATCTCAATCCAAGGCTGGTCGGCGGGGCGCTCGATGCGAACGTCGCCACATTGGGCGAAGGTGCCGCCGTGGAGAAAGAAGCGCGTGATCGTGCCCTTGGCGTCGCGGCGCACGAGGCAGAAATCGGCGTCGGAGGTGAGCGACTGCTCCGGCAAGGTGAGAGTAACGCGGGCGGCGGATTGATCCGCGGACACGAGCAGGTCTTCACGGCCATCGGCCAAAGTGACCTTCACGGCCACATGCGTGTCGCCGGCCGGTGCGCCGTTGGCTTGGGGCACGAGCCGTTGCACGGCCGCAACCTTCGGGGCATCTGCATAGGGTTCGAGCACGGCGGCGAAGGTCGACGCAAGCGGGCCCGTTTCGGATTGGCGACGCATGACGAGGCTGTTGAGCCAGCCCTCGTGATTGGCGCCGCCGTGTTTCGACGCGAGCCAGGTCTCGGCCAGCACCGCTTGCGCATCGCTGGTGACGTCGTGGCAACGCAAGTGCACGTCGGCCTCCGCGGACAACAAGCCGCAGGGATCCATGATCTTCCAGTCTGCGGTCCAACCCGGCGCGGGCACGCCGCCGCGGAAGTTGCGCATCTGCACCTCGTCGCCGCCGAGGCGGGGATGTGGTTGGAGGTCGAGGCCGGTGACCGTCACCGGGCCAAAGTTGGGATGCAGCAGGCGCGCGTGATCGCGCCCACCCGCGACACGGAAGACGTCGAACACGTAGCTGGCCGAGTCGGAGATATCGACGAGCAGCAACGCGCGTTCGTAGCGCGTGAGCTCGGCGGTGCTGACGAGATCGGGCCCGGACGCGGCGATCAACTTGAGGCCTGGCGCATCGGCCCACGCGGTGGTGCGGCCGCGCTTGAGGCCCTTTTGCGGGTTCAGCTGAATGCCGAGGGGTTCGGTTTCCGGCTCGGTGCGCACGGGGGTCTGGTCCTGTTCGTCGACCAAGACGGTGTTGTGCGCGGCGGTGCGTTTATACCAGAGCGCGCGCGGCGAAAACCAACCGCCGAAATGCACCGGCGGATAACCGAAGCCCGGGAGCAATTCCACGCCTTGTGCGAAAAGTCCGATCGTGAACGCATCAGGCCGCCCGTGGTTGCCGCCGACGTCGTAGTCCAGCCAAGCCGCGCGCTCCCCCGCCCCGGCGCCGGTGCGCAGGACGGCGAGCGCCCATTGCTGCTTGTTGACGGATTTCACCGGCAGGTCAGCGCCGTGCTGGCGAATGACCGCGGCGACGTCGGACTGGAATCGCGCCGGGTCCGCCTCCAGCAGGTCATGCGGCAGGCCGGCCACGGTGCCGCCGTTCGCTTGATGCAACAGCTGCACGAAGGTGACGTCGCCCGTGAGCTGGTAGAGTTGCCAGAAGAGCGAGAAGTCGGAGCAGAACGGCAGGTTGTTCCACTCGAGGTCGAAGGGTTGGCGGACGAAGTTCGCGCCCCGGTAACGGTCGTCGCGCTGGCCGAACCCGCTGGTGTCGCCGATCCGCGGCAGCACCGCGCCACCGACCCAGGTATCGGCGTGAAACCGATACATCGCCGCGAGCGCCGGCACCCGGCGCAGAAGGTCGGGCAGGAGTTCGGCGTCGAGGCGGCCAAACAGCACCAGCACGCCGGCAATCAGCTGCGGGGCGATGACCGCGTAGCCGCCAAGGCCTTTCTCGCCGGAGAGGCCGTCCACGGCAGTGACCTTCTCCAGCACCCCCTGCAAATCGGCGAGCAACTGCGCGCGATTCTCCGGCCAGCCGAGGATGGCTTGGGCGACAAGCTGAGTGATCTCGGTGTTGGGAAAATTACTGAGGATCTTGTGCGGCTCGGCCAGCACGTGGCGCAGGAGACCGGCCTCCAGGTTGGCGCGGATGGCGGCGGCGGAGTCCTTGGGATTCGGCAGGTCGTAGCGCCGGGCCTTGTCCGCGAGAAACGCAACGAGGTCGGCGTCGCCGTCCAGCGCGGGGGCAATCAGGTCGAAGGCGAGGGCCAGGTCGCGGGTCTCGCGGCAGGCATCGTGCCAGACGGAAACGAGGCCCATGCCGGCAATCGTGTTCGCAATCTCGTAGGTCAGGCCCTGCGTGAGGAAATCGAAGCTCGGGTAGAGGTCCGCCACGCGGTCGAGCAGGATGGCGGCCTTGCGGGCATAAATGCGCTCACCGCTCAGGGCGTAGGCCAGGGCGAGCGTCCGGATGCCGGCCAGGATGTAGAGCTTCCACTGGCCCTTGGTGATGAAGGCACCGATGAAATACCAGCGGTTCTTGCCGTCAAAATAGCCCGTGCCGTCGTCGACGCCGAATTGGTGCTTTGGGTCGTCCGGCCACGGATGCT
>JBMSWZ010000131.1:0-5042 GCA_049425105.1 Cephaloticoccus sp. | reverse complement strand
ACGCGCACCCAATTGGCGGCTTTGACGGGGATACCGAGGTCGCGGATCACGGATGAGGAGGACATGAAGAAAAAGGGTTAACCACGAATGGACACGAACTCACACGAATGGATTTCGAACCGGTTGGAACGCTAATAGACGCTGATTGGCGCTGATTCGGACTAGGGTTTTCTGTGGTTTAAAGACTTAAGGCATGAGCGAGGATTAGCGTCCATTAGCGTTCCCCCATCAGGGCAGCGTCAGGACGCGCAGGCGCCAGCCGGTCGCGAAGAACCACTCGCGGCCGACGATGGGGCCGACGACGTCGATGGCGTCGGGCGTGGAGTGGGTCAGCCACACCGGGTCTTCGCGCGGCGGGGGCGGCGGGCCGCCTTGCCAGACGCGCTCAACCTCGCAGGTGCCGGGCTTGAGGCGGAAAAAGCAATAACCGGTCGCGCCGTAGACGACGCCCTCGGGGCCGACCTGCAGGGCGAAGTGGCCGTGCCACGGGATCGGGCCGAAATCCTCGGGCAGCCAGGCGTCGGCGATAACTTTTTTCTGCGCCGGATCGATCAGCACGATCCGCGGCCGGATGGGCGTGGCGCCGGCGGAGAGAATTTGGTCGCCGCGGCCAAGGAGCGCATCGACGCGGCCATTGCCCGCCGGCGCGAACGCCACCGGGTCGGCCAAGTCGGCGAGGCCGAGGTCGCCGGTCCAGACGAGTTCATCCTTCACTGGATCCCAGAGCCCGAAGGCGCCGTGCTCGCGGCCGACGGTGGCGCCGGTGCCTACCTCGATGCTCAGGCCGATGAGGATCTGTTTCAGCTCCGGCAGATACAGCAGGGCCGCGGGCGAGGTGTCGGGCAACAGGTTGCGGTGGCTGCGGGACTCGCCGGTGGTGGGGTTGAGCCAGACGAGCGTGCCGCCATGCAGGCCGTAGTCGGGCGCGGAGCCCATCCAGAGCCGGGCGCCCGCGTGGGTCGCACCGGTGGCGGACAGGTCCGGCGTGGTGATGAGGGCGTTGGGGCGGTAGCTCACGGCGTCGAGCCGGCCGAGGTCGCGCGGGTTGGCGTCGGCGTCGGTGCCGAAACGCACGGGGCGCGTCGGATCGAACACCGAGATCTGCGAGCCGGGGTAAGACGCGAGGTAGAGTTTCCCGTCGAGCACGGCCATCGAGTAGGCCTGGCCGCCGGCGGTGGTGTGCGTGCCGAGGTCCTCGATCACGCTGCCGTCGCGCTTGGCGTGACAGAGGCGGTTGGGCAGGTAGCTGGAGCCGTAGAGATCGCCGTCGGGGCCGACGCCGATGACGTGCAGGTTGTTGCCGCCGCCGATCCAGTCGAGGTGCAGGTCGCGCGGCGCGATGGCGGGGTCCTGGTTGGTCAGGCGCAGGTGGCGCGGGGCGCCGGTGCCGTTGATGCCGGAATCGACGAGCGTCGCGATCCAGCCGCTGGGCATGGGCTCCGGGCCTTGGTAGTTGTGCTGGTAGGTGGCGGCGATGCCCGGGCGCGGCGGCGGGGCGGAGTCGACGGGATGCGCGTCCATGCCCTCGAGACGCAAGGTGCCCGTGTGCGACTCGAGGTAGAGCCGGTCATCAGTGCCGCGATAAAGCTTCAAAAATTGCGTTGGATCGGTCGGGTCGGTGATGGGCGGAGAGACCTCGCGCGATTGGCCGGTGGCGGGATCGATCAGCACGACGCGGAGCCGGTTCGATTTGATGTAGGCGGCGAGGGTGCCGTCGGCGCCGGCGACGGGATAGAGGTATTTGTCGTCGGTGACGATCCGGCCGAACTTCCGGAATTCGCCGGTGGCGGGATTGAACGACGTGAGGCTGGCGCCCGGGTAGGCGCCGATCCAGATGAGGCCGTCGGGCGTCTCGGTGATGCCGTTGCCAAAGGTCGCACCGTCGTCCACGCGCCCGAGGTCCTCAATGCCGCGCTCCGGGTGGTTGGCGTCGAAGCGGTGCAGGTGTCCGTCCCACGCCGAGCAGATGTAGAGCATGCCATCACGCAGCGAGCGGTAGGTGGCGGGGGAGAAGGTGGAGCGGGTTGGGTCGGCGGCGTAAAATTGCGTGCAGTGGCCGGTCTCTAGGTCGATGGCGCTGACGAACAAGCCGCCGTTGTTCTGGCTCATGGTGGCGAGCAGCGACGGGCGGCCATCGGCGGTCGCGCCCGGGTGGAGGCGGGTCCAGCTGACGGCTTTGACGGGGATGCCGAGATCGCGAACGGGGGGAGGCATGGCGAGGAGGGCCGGGGGAAGAATCGCCCACAGCCAGAGCCAGGGACGGCAGCGCATGCGCGGGATCAAAGGTGGCGGGCGGGGCCCGGGCAATTGCTTTCCCACAAATATCGCCAGCGCGCGCTTGCCGGGCGCAAACGCATCATGAAGCATGCGGGCCGATGTCCGCTACGCTCCGCCCCCGTCCTGTTCCCGGCCTCGGTTGCAACGCCTACGGCAAGGAAGAAGAAGAACTCGTGCTCGATGTGCTGCGCCGCAAGGAGCCCTTCCGTTACTACGGGCTGAACCCGCAGTCGCCGCCGCCGATGGTGGCGACGCTGGAGAAGGAAATGTGCGCCTACATCGGGACGGATTACGCCCTCGCGGTGTCGAGCGGCACTGCGGCGTTGGAAATCGCGTATGCGGCGATCGGGCTCGGCCCGGGCGACGAGGTGATCGTGCCGGCGTGGAGCTGGGTGTCGTGCGTGACCGCGATCATGCGGGTGGGCGCGCGGCCGGTGCTTTGCGAAATCGACGACACCTTGAACCTTGACCCGCCGGAGATCGACCGGCTGATCACGCCGAAAACCAAGGCCGTGTCGGTCATCCACTATCAAGGCGTGGCCTCGGCAATGGACGAGATCGTGCACGCGGCGCACCGCAAGGGCCTCTTCGTCGTCGAGGACTGCGCGCAGTCGCTCGGCGCCACCTACCGCGGCCGGCAGATCGGCAGCTGGGGCGACGTGGCGATCTTCAGCTTCCAATACAACAAGACCGCGACCTGCGGCGAAGGCGGCATGGTCGTGACCCGCGACCAGCGCATCTACGAGCGCGCGGTGCGGCTCCACGACCTCGGCAACTACCGGCCGTTTCACGCCGCGATCGTCGCGCCGCGCGAGCCCGCGTTTGCCGGCGGCCAGTTCCGCATGAGCGAGCTCGCGGCCGCGGTGGCGCTGGCGCAGCTGCGCAAGATTCCCGCGATCAAGGCCCACTGCCGCGCGCTGCAGGCGCGCGTGCTGGCGAAGGTCGCCGGCCTCAAGGGCATCGGCGTGCGCCGCGTGCCGGATCCCGAGGGCGATTTTGGGTTCGAGCCGTATCTGCTGTTCGCGGATCCCGCCAAGGTCGCGCCCTTCCAGGAGAAGCTGAACGCCCGCAACGTGAATTGCGGCGCCCGCACCGGTTCCTACGGCCAATACAACCGCGACTACGTGAAGACCGGCCAGGTGCACCACCCGGCGCTGTCGCCCTTCAAGGATTTCAAGGAGTGGCCGGCCCCCGGCTATCGGGCGGTGGATTTTCCCAAGACCGAGGCGCTGACCCAGCGCTGGATGGCGCTGCCGCTCGGCTGGCTCTACACGATGGAGGACGCCGACTACATCGGCGACGCGATCGTGGCGGTGCACGGCGAGGTCATCGGCTGAGTCCCGCTGGCGCGTTCAAGCGGACGCGGGCGGGGTGCCGGTGCCGCCGGTGGCGCGGATGTGCTGCACGTAGAGCCGCTCGACCTTGGTGCGGGCCCACGGGGTGCGGCGCAGGAACTGCAGGCTGGATTTCACGCTCGGGTCGAACTTGAAACAGCGCACGTCGACCTCGCGGGCCAGCCCCGCCCAGCCGTGGGCGGCGACGAGGGTGGTCACGATGGTTTCGAGCGTGACGCCGTGCAGCGGATCGCGGGAAGCGGGCATGGGGCGACCATGCGGGATTGGCACCACAGGTCCAGCCCGGTTGCGGTTCAACCGTAGGCGCCGATGCCGTGAAGACCGAGGATGCGCTTGCGCACGGGGTTGGCGCGGGCGAGCACGCCCTCCGGCATCCGGTAGTTCACGAACGGGTAAAAACGCTGGGCGATGAACCGGCGCGCGTAAGGGGTCTGGATGACCCAGCGGATGCGGCCGTCGGAGGTGTTGGGGCCGCCGCGATGCCAGATCTGGTCGTTCCAGAGCACGCAGGTGCCGGCCTTGCCGGTGGACTTCACCATGGTCTTGCCTTCGTAAACCGGGTTGTCGTTGGCGTCGTTGTCGGATTCGCGCGGGTTGCGGCCGGCGCGGTGGCTGCCGGGGATGAATTCCGTGGGCCCGAGCGCCTCGTCCACGTCGTCGAGGTAATAGTTCACGTTGATCGCAAACGTGGGCATCGGGATGCGCGGGTCGAGCGGCACGCCGTCGGGCCGGGGAAACCGCACGACGTCGTCGGCGTGCCAGAAGCTGATGGTCTTGCCCGGGAAGGTGCGAAGCGCGCTGTTGGCAATGAGGTGATAGTCGTCGCCGAGGATCGCGGCCATGAGTTGGGCGATGCCGGGGTGGTCGATGAGCGCCTCGAATTCCTCGCCGTATTCAAACATCTTCGGCCGCCAGATTTCCTGCATTTGATACAGGTCGGCCTCGGGGGAGTGGCTCGCGAAGGCGCGGGCGACGCCGGCCTTGAGCACGGCGCATTCCTCGGAGGAGAGGACGTCGGGGAGAATCAGGAAACCGTCGCGCTCAAACTGCGCCAACAGTTCCGGGGTTGGGGTGACGACGGGCATGGGGAGAAAGGGACGCCCTTCTCCAATTCGAGCGGCGGTCCGGAGTCACGGCAAAAATGGACGGAGGCGCGGGAATGTGTGCGAACATTCATGGGCGGGGCGGTGGTAGTGGTATGGTTAACCACGAAGGACACTAAGGGCGCGAAGGGTCGGGAACGGAGTTTCGGGCCGATGGCTGGTGCGGATGGCGGGTTTTGGTTTACCACGAAGAGCACCAAGGGCGCGAAGGCACACAAAATAAATCCGGCGGAAAGTGGCCGTGTTGTCGCCTTGGGGTTTTCGCTTGGTGGAAGTATTGATCGTCGTGCAAGCGCCTGACGCGGCG
>JBMSWZ010000130.1:0-5047 GCA_049425105.1 Cephaloticoccus sp. | reverse complement strand
TTTGCCTGGGCCCAGCCCCTCATGAATCCTTATCGTGCAGCCGAAGGCTGGGCAAAACCGCCCCCGGGCCGCCCCATGGGTGCGGTCGGTGACCTCAAGTTCGATCCGGATGGTCGGCACCTCTGGGCAATCATACGCTGCTCGGCGCCAGAGCGTGAACGCTTCGGCAGTGAGTGCCTGGATTCCGACCTCGACCCTGTGCTCAAGTTCGATCTCGAAGGCAATGTGGTAAAAAGCTTTGGCGGCGGCATGTTCATCTGGCCGCACGGTCTTGATGTTGATGCCGAGGGCAATGTCTGGGTGACTGACGCTGTGGCCAAGGCCCGCACCCCGCCGGGCAAGCGTGGACACATAGTCGTCAAATTCAGTCCCGAGGGCGAGGTGCTCATGATCCTGGGCACGCCTGGCGAGCCCGGCGGCGGTGCCGCGCATTTTGAATCGCCAAGCGATGTGGCGGTTGCGCCCAACGGCGACATTTTTGTCGCCGACAGTCACGCATTCGATACTGGTAATAACCGCATCGTTAAGTTTTCAAAGCATGGGAAATTTCTCTCGGAATGGGGCAGGACCGGTTACGCCCCGGGTGAATTTCGCATGACGCATTCCATCGCGCTGGATCAGGCCGGCCGCGTCTTTGTGGCTGATCGCGGCAACAATCGGATTCAGATTTTTGATCAGGAAGGTAACTTCATCGCTCAGTGGACGCAGTTTGGCCGGCCCAGCGGTATCGCCTTTGATCATGAGGGTCGAATCTATGTGCCTGATTCGGAATCGGACAATGTGCAGAATCCTGGTTGGGAAATGGGGATTCGCGTTGGCGACGCCAAAAGCGGCTGGGTGCAGGCCTTTATCCTTTACCCATGGGGCGACCCCCGCGTGGTCGAGGGTGTGGGCGCGGAGTTCTGTGCGGTGGATCGCGAAGGCAATATCTATGCGGGCGAGCCGCGCGCCCGGCGCCTGCAAAAATATGTCCGCGTCCGACCCTGACGCAAACGTGAGCCTATACTGCTTTTGCCCATGAATCCGCCCAATATCCTACTGATTCTCACCGACCAGTTGCGTGCTGATGCACTGGGTTGCTACGGCGGTACCCAGGTGCCGACTCCGCATTTGGATGCGCTGGCCCGCCAATCGACGGTGTATGAGCGCTGCTACGTCAACAACCCGATCTGCACGCCAAGCCGGGCCAGCTTGTGGACGGGCAAGAGCATCCTCGCGCACGGGGTGCAGAATCTGCATGATGTGCTGCCTGATACGGAGCGGCTCTTTCCTTCGCATCTCCAGGCGCTTGGCTATGCCACGGCCCTCTTTGGCAAGCTGCATGTCAGCGGTCGCATAGTGGATTCAAGTGTTGTCCACCCTCATTCGGGATTTGATGTCTATGAAAACGCGCTCTCACCCTACAATCATGACTGCAATATCCATGCCTATCGCGACTGGCTGAGTCGGCGGGACCCTGAGTTTCTTCGGCGCTTGGGCAGGCAGGGCAGTATGATCGGGCACATTCCCGATGAACTGCATTTCTCCACCTGGGTGGCGGAGCGCACCGCGGAATTCGTCACCAGTCGTGATCCAGCCAAACCTTTTTTTTGCTGCGCCAGTTTTGTCGATCCCCACGATCCATTCGACGATCACCCGGAGGAATACTTGGAGCGCGTCGAATTGGGTTCCATGACACGCATCGAACGCCAGGCACCGGCCGGCCGTTCTGCCGCGGTGCGCCGGGAGGAAGCAGCCGGCGTGCTGGGCAGCGTCGATGACTACACCGACGACGAGATTATGCGCATGCGGCGCAGTTATTTCGCATCGGTCGGATTTCTTGACACTTGTGTCGGGAGAATAATGTCCGCCCTGGAGCGCGCAGGCGCGGCCGACGACACACTCATTCTATTTACAAGCGACCATGGTGAAATGCTCGGCCAGCGTCGGTTGCTTGGTAAAGGGGCGTATTTTTACGAGCCGTGCGCCAGGGTCCCTCTGCTGATGCGGGCTCCTGGTTCCGCGCCGCTCGGGCGGCGCTCGGCCGATCTCGTGCAACTTCACGACATCGCCGCCACCGCGCTGCATGCCGCGGGCATGCCAGCGAGCGACTTACATGCCCAAATGCCTTCTGCCCGGCAGCTGCAGGTGCAGCCGGGCCGCGAGTTTGTTTATGCCGCCTACCGAAACAGCTGTATCAATCGCCAGAAATCTTTCTGGGACCCGCCGATCAACTGCACCATGGTCCGCAGCACTACGCATAAGCTCACGCTCTATCACGCTGATGTGGTGGGCGCCGCGGAAGAGGGTGAGCTTTACAACATGGTTGCGGACCCGGCGGAAACCCGGAACCTGTGGGATGCGCCCGAGGCTAGTGGCGTGCGCGCCAACCTTGTGGCGCAGGCTGCCGCATGGGTGGAGCGCGAATCGCAGTTGGGTAGCGATGTTAAGGTTCGACATATTTTCCCGCCCATCAAGAGCTGGCTAAAAAACAACCCCATCCGGCTGCAGCGGTGAGCGAGACATGAAAAGCCGCTGCACACATCAACCCGCGATCAGTGCCGGATTGCCGACATGGCCGCGCCGGGATTTTCTCGGGGTGCTGGCCGCAGGCTCGCTTTCGCTGCTCGCGCGCGCCCAAGTGGCGCCGCTATCAACTCGTTCTCGGACCAATGTGCTGATGATTGTGGCCGACGACATGGGGTTTGCCGATCTTGGTTGTTACGGCTCTGAGATTCACACGCCCAATCTTGATCGGCTTGCGCATGGCGGGGTGCGTTACGCGCAGGCCTATTCCTTTGCCCGTTGTTGTCCTTCGCGCGCGGCCTTGCTCACGGGTCTGCCGCCCCAGCGCGCCGGGTTGGGCTTCATGGTGTCGCACGATGATCCGCCCCTCGCTAATCCCGTCGGCTATCAGGGTTTCATCCGCGGCGATGTTCCGATTGTGGCCGAGGTGTTGCGCCAGGCCGGATACCGCACGGGTCTTTCTGGCAAGTGGCATGTCGGGGAACATCGACCTCACTGGCCGTGTGATCGCGGTTTTGACGAAAGCTGGGGGTTGATCGGCGGGGCCTGCAGCTATTTTGACCCCAGCGGCAATCGCGCCCAGCGCCGGCACCGTCAGGTGTTTCATAATGACCGCCCGCTTTCGGTCAACCCGGCCGATGGCTTCTATTTTACCGATGAGATAACTCAGCATGCCATCACACAGATTAGGGAAGCGACGAGCACGGACCGGCCTTTCTTTCATTACGTTGGCTTCACTGCGCCGCATTGGCCTTTGCACGCGCGCGCGGAGGACATCGTGCTCTATCGGGGACGTTATCGTGCAGGATGGGATGAGGTGCGACTTGAGCGGCATCAACGGCAGATTGACCTTGGCCTCGTGGATGCGGAGTGGGGACTGGCGCCGCGAGATACTTCGGTGGCAGCTTGGACTGGTCTTTCGAATCCGGAGGAGATGGCGCACAAGATGGCCGTGTATGCCGCCCAGATTCATCGCTTGGATCATCAGGTTGGGCGCATCCTCGATGCCTTGGAGGCCACGGGTCAGAGCGAGAATACCTTAGTGCTCTTTGTTTCAGACAACGGCGGTGATGCTTCGCTGCCGCCGGTTGTTGATCCGATCTACCATCGCTACGATGCGACCACTTTGGGCGGCCCGCGGTCCTACACCGGCTATGGCCCGGGGTGGGGGCAGGTGAGCAACACTCCGTTCCGACGCTACAAACGCTATGCCCACGAGGGTGGCGTTGCGGTGCCCATGATTGTCAATGGTCCCGGTTTCACGAAGGCTGGCGACTGGTGCCGTTTGCCGGTCACGTTTCTCGACATTGTGCCCACGGTGCTTGCCGCGGCTGGAGTGCCGCGTGCTGGATTGCCGGGCCGCAATCTTGCCGACGCGCAGGCCGTGTCCGCGCCTTTCGTTCACGGTTGGGAACACATGGGTCATCGCGCCTACCGGATGGGCGACCAAAAGCTCGTCGCGGCCGATGGCGAACCTTGGGAGTTTTTTGACTTGGCTTCCGACCGGTGTGAATTGCGCGACCTTGCCGGGGAAAGGCCTGATGAACTCGCGGCTTTGACGGCGCAATATGACGACTGGGCGCGCAGCAACGCGGTCCTGCCTTGGCCAGTCGCTTTGAACGGCAGTTTTGGCTGACCCCCCGCGATTTGTAACACTTTCCTTCATTTCCGCATGAACATCGTCAAGACTAACGGGCTGATTGCCGCGCCTTTTACACCTATGCATCTGGACGGGTCCCTCGCGTTGGATCGCATACCGAGATACCTCCAGTGGCTCAAGCACACAGGCGTGGGAGGGGCCTTTGTTTGCGGCACTACTGGTGAGGTCGCGTCGTTGTCGTGCGATGAACGCCGCGAGATCGCCCGCGCTTGGATGCAGGCTGCGCCCTCGGGGTTCAGTATAATCGTCCATGTCGGGCACACCTGTCTCGAAAACTGTCGCGGCCTCGCCGCGCACGCGCAGGAAATCGGCGCCGCTGCGGTCTCATGTTTTGCGCCCTACTTCTTCCGTCCGCGCAATACCACTGAACTGGCTGACTGGTGCGCCGCGGTGGCTGCGGCGGCGCCGGGGCTGCCTTTCTACTACTATCACATTCCGTCGATGACCGGTCTGAACCTGCCTATGGCGGACTTTATGCCCCTAGCGGCGGCGAAGATTCCAAACTTTGCTGGGATCAAATACACTTACGAGGACCTCGAGGATTATGCGAAGTGTGTTCGTTTTGCGGAGAGCCGCTATGATGTGTTGTTCGGACGGGATGAGCTGTTGCTCTCGGCGCTACAATTGGGCGCGAGAGGCGCGGTTGGCAGCACCTATAATTTCGCGGCGCCACTCTATCGCGCAATCATCACGGCCCATGAGAGCGGCGACTTGGCAGCCGCTAAGGTCGGTCAAACCGGGGCGGTGGCGATGATCGACAGCTGCGTCAACGCTGGCGGGCACCCGATTGCCGCATTCAAGTCGCTCATGGCCCGGCTGGGCGTGGACTGCGGCCCTACGCGACCGCCTTTGGCCAATCCCACTTCCGCTCAAGCCGACGCC
>JBMSWZ010000129.1:0-5048 GCA_049425105.1 Cephaloticoccus sp. | reverse complement strand
GCCGCACTGTCAGCGCGCTCGGCGGGCTGACGCTTTTTGACCAACTCCCCGGCCGCAAGCCCGCCACCGCGCGGCCGCGCAAGGTCACGCCGGAGGAAATGGACTTCACCCTCTTCCCGCCCACGAAGATGCGCGGGCTTAATCACCGCATCGACGTCGAGGACATCAGCTCGATGCAGATGAAGCTGAGCAACGGCGTCTTTGCAACCTACGCGCAGTGCCACTACACGCCGGACTACTGGCGCAACTACACCGTCATCGGCACCGAGGGCCGGATGGAGAACTTCGGCAACGGCGAACCGGGCACGGTCGTGCGCCTCTGGAACCGCCGATCCAACTACAACGGCCAGGGCGACGCCAATCACCGCATTCCGGTGGCCAAAGGTGCGCACGGGGGCGCCGATCCCCTCATCATGGAAGAGTTCCTGCGCTACGCGCGCGACGGCGGCCGCACCGACACCTCGCCGGTGGCGGCGCGGGAAAGCGTGGCCGCCGGCTGTGCGGCCACCACCTCGCTGCGTTCCGGCGGCACCGTGCAGCGCGTGACGCCCGTCAGGCCGGCCCTTGCGCGGTGGTTTGACCAAGGCGGTGCCTGAGGCTTCCGCGCTGTTGCCTGCCTCCCCCCCATCCGCCACAGTGCGCCCATGAACGCGGCGGAAGACAACCTGACCGGCACCCCCCGCAAGCCCAGCCTGCCCGTCAGCGAGGGGCTGCGCGGCTACCTCAAGCGCTACAAGCGCGAGCGCACCCTGCCCGTGACCTACGAGCGCCTGCGGGACTTCCAGGAAGTCGTGCCGCTGACCGACCGCGACGGCCAGCCGACGCTGTGGGACACCGTCATCTACCGCTACGACGAGATGGGCGAACTCTACGAAGGCCTGAAGCGCATCTACGCCCTGCTCAAGGTCGACGGCGACTTCAGCGTCGTGCAGCACCTCTACGTCGACCGCGTCGACTACTGCAGTTTCGGCAATTCCACGCCCTTTCGCGTGCGGGTGGTCAACGCCTACAACGACAACCAGGACTATTTCTACGTGAAACAGGCCGACGCCTCGCGCATCTACGGCCTGGAACTGGAGCACCTGCTCTCGCCCAACCGCCTCAACTACCTGACGCACGGCCACACCCTGGTCGAGGAACACATCGCCGGCATCCCAGGCGACGTCTTCATCAAAAAATGGATGCAGTATCCCGAACTCCGGCCCGTGCGGGTCGCCAAGGAGCTGGTGAAGTTCAACGAACGCTGCTTCGTGCGCCTGCTGGGCGACATGCGGGCCTACAACTTCGTCTTCGTGATCACGCCGGACTTCGAGGCGGCGCAAGTGCGCATCCGCGCCATGGATTTCGACCAGCAGTCCTACAACGGCCGGAAGAATTTTTATCTTCCCCAGTTCTTCAAGGAGAACGCCCCCCTGGTGCACTACTGCAACAAGCACCTGCACGCGCAAACCGCGCTGCAATACCAGCGCGAGGAGCAGACGCTCATCGTGCAGCGCGCCGAGCTCGCGCGCGCGCGCCTCGGTTCGCTGCTGGTGGAGATGGCGGCCGATCGCCTCGCGCCGATCGAGAAGGTGCACACGCTGCGCACAGCGCTCGCCGAGCACTTTCAACGCGACGAATACCTGCGCTGCGAATCAATGGGCGCACTCGTGCGCCAGAACCTCGTGACGTTGCGCGATGCGATCGCGCAGCACAATCCAGGCACGGTAAGTTTTGAAAATCGCGCGTGAGGCACGCGCATCACGTTCATCGTTAACAAAAAATTCTCGCGCATTTGTGTTGCGCGAAACGCTCAGATCGTTGAGTTACCCGAATGTAACTTGCGCACGACGCCCCTTAGTCGTGGTGAGTCACATCAACTAAAGCCCTAAATCGGAGCAACCGCATGGCAAAAAAAGCAGCCAAAAAGAAAACGGCAAAGAAACCTGCAGCTAAGAAGAAGGCCCCGGCCAAAAAGAAGGCCGCTGCCAAGAAGAAGAAGTAAGTTTCTTCCGTCGTTTACACACATGAGCCGCTCCGTTTTCGGAGCGGCTCTTTTTTTGGCGCACGCCTCAGGCGAGGCGGCCTTCGTCGAACTCGATGAGGTCGACGACGCTCACGATCTCGCCGATGCGGTCGGCGCAACCCATGTTGGTCAGCGCCTCGCGCAGGAATTCGCGGCCGCTTTCCGTCATCCCCTTCTGCACGTAGCTGCGATTCCAGGCCGCGGCGCGCACGTCGGCGGGAAACAACTCCCGGAGTCGCGCATCAATTTCGGCGTCATCCGCCGCGCCATGCACGATCGCCTCCACCGCCGCGGGATCGACGCCCAGATGCAGGCAGAGAAACCGGTCCATGCCGCGTTGGTAGTTCTTGGCGTAGCTGGCCGGCAGCGCGCCGTGCGCCTTGACGTATTTCGCCTTGGCGATGAAGCGCGGCAGGTGCAGCAGGCCCGTGGCGGCGTGCGGCAGGTAGGCGGACGGCAGGCAGGTCAGGATCTCGCCGGTGGATCCGGGGATGGGTTGCGACGGCATCCCGTCATCTCGGCGCGCCCGGGCCGGGCGGACAACCCAATTTCGACCGCCGGGCCCGGATACAATTAACGGGCCGCTTGCTCGGCCCGTTAACGCCCTTGGGGTTTTGGTGTCGATCGGAGCTAGACCGGCACCGGCACCTTCGACGAGTCGAAGGAGAAGACTTGCTTGGGGGTTTCCGGCGTCGGCGGATGCGGCACGACCTTCCAGAACTTGGCCACGGCCGCGGGCCAGTCTTCCAACAGCCGCTGGGCATGCGGGCTGCCGGTGGCCTTGGCGTGGGCGGCGACCAGCTGGCGCAGGCTCTCGCTCTCGTCGCCGGAAGCCAGGCGCTCGAGGTCAATCATTTGCGGGTTGTGGCGTTCGGGCAGCGTGCCCCGTTCGTCGTAGACAAACGCCAGGCCGCCGCTCATGCCGGCGCTGAAGTTTTTGCCGGTGCGGCCGAGCACGACCACGACGCCGCCCGTCATGTATTCGCAACCGTGGTCACCCACGCCCTCCACCACGGCGGTGGCGCCGGAGTTGCGGACCGCGAAGCGCTCGCCGGCCCAGCCCGCCGCAAAGACCACGCCGCCGGTGGCGCCGTAGAGGCAGGTGTTGCCGAGGATGCAGTTGGTGTGCCACTCGAACTGGTCGGTGGGCCGCGGGCGGACGAAGATCTCGCCGCCGCTCATGCCCTTGCCCACGTAGTCATTGGCCTCGCCGTTGAGCGTGAGCCGGATGCCGTTCACGAGGAACGCGCCCAGGCTTTGACCCGCGCTGCCGGTCAGGGTGAGGTCGATGGTGCCGGCGGGCAGGCCCTGGTTGCCGCGTTGATACGCGATCTGGCCGGAAAGGTGCGTGCCGATGTCGCGATTGACGTTGGTGATCTTGTAACGGGCGACGAGCCGGGCGCTCTTGCCCAGGATGACGTCGCGCGCCTCCTGCAGGATGGCCTCGTCGAGCGAGCCCTCGTTGCCGAAGCGCTCGTTGCGCTCGCGGGTGTGGTAGCGCTCGAGCTCGTTGGTGGGGTCGGGATCGTGCAGCAGCGCCGCGAGGTCGATCGACTGCGTCTTCGGGTTCTCCGGGTCCTCGATCTGCTGGAGCAGCTCGGTGCGGCCGATGATGTCGTTGAGCGAACGCACGCCGAGCTTGGCGAGGTAATGACGCACGTCATCCGCCACGGCGTTGAAGTAGTTGATCACGTTCTCCGCCTTGCCGCGGAACTTAGCGCGCAGGTCGTCGCGCTGGGTGGCGACGCCGACCGGGCAGGTGTTGAGGTGGCAGACGCGGAACATCGCGCAGCCGGCGGCGATGAGCGCGGCGGTGCCGAAGTTGAATTCCTCGGCGCCGAGCAGGGCGGCGATGACGATGTCGCGGCCGGTGCGCAGCCCGCCGTCGACCTGCAGCGTCACCTGCGCGCGCAGGTCGTTCATGACGAGCACCTCGTGGGCCTCGGCGAGACCCATCTCCCACGGCAGTCCCGCGTGCTTCAGCGAGGAGAGGGGAGAGGCGCCGGTGCCGCCGTCGTGCCCGGAGATGACGATGTGCTCCGCCTTCGCCTTGGCGACCCCCGCGGCGACCGTGCCCACGCCGGCCTCCGCCACGAGCTTGACCGAGATGTCGGCCGCCGGGTTCACGCACTTGAGGTCGTGGATCAGCTGTGCGAGGTCCTCGATGGAGTAGATGTCGTGGTGCGGGGGCGGGCTGATCAGCCCGACGCCCGGGGTGGAGTGCCGCAGGCGCGCGATGTAGTCGTCGACCTTGTGGCCGGGCAGCTGGCCGCCCTCGCCGGGCTTCGCGCCCTGCGCCATCTTGATCTCGATCTCCTTGGCGTTGGCCAAGTATTCCGCGGTGACGCCGAACCGGCCGGAGGCGACCTGCTTGATCGCGCTGTTGGCCGAGTCGCCGTTCTCGCGCACGGAGAAGCGCGCCGGGTCTTCGCCACCCTCGCCGGAGTTGGACTTGCCGCCGATGCGGTTCATCGCGATCGCCAGCGTCTCGTGGGCCTCGGGCGAAAGCGCGCCGAGGGACATGCCGGCGGTGGTGAAACGCTTGCGGATGTCCTCGATGGGTTCGACCTCGTCGACGGAGATCGGCGGGCGCTTGTCGAAGCGGATCTTCAGGAGGTCCTTCAGCGCGAGCGGATGGTGCTCGTCGGCGACGGACTTCCAGCCGTTGTAATTGTCGTTGGAGGCGTCGCGGGCGAACCGGTTCATCGCGGACACGACCTTGGGATTCCAGCCGTGGAACTCGCCCTCGCTGCGCTTGTTGACACGGAGGTAGCCCTCGTTGTGCAGCGCAGCCGCGGTGGCGGCGCCCTCGGCGGCGGGCGCCGGGGCGGCAAAAGCGCTGTCGTGGCGGCGCAGGGTCTCGACGGCGATGTCGGCATAACCGATGCCGCCGATGGGCGACGCGGTGCGCGGGAAACATTCCTCGATGACCTTCGGGCCGATGCCGAGCGCCTCGAAGAGCTGGGCGCCACGGTAGCTGAGCAAGGTGCTGATGCCCATCTTCGCCATGATCTTCAGCAGACCGGCGCCGATGGCCTTCTTG
>JBMSWZ010000128.1:0-5077 GCA_049425105.1 Cephaloticoccus sp. | reverse complement strand
GCATGCTGCCCGGCGCGAGTTCCACGAGGTCCAACTGGTAGTCGCGCGGCGCCATGTCCACCACGATGAGCCGGCCCACCCGCTCCGGATACCGGCAGGCCAGGCGCATCGCCGTTTTGCCGCCCATGCTGTGGCCCAGGAGATCGACCGGGCCGGTGGTGTGCGCATCCATCCACGCCAGCACGTCGGCCACCATCGCCGCGTATTCCATCGGCTCGGCGTGCGGGGATTGGCCGTGATTGCGCGCATCGAGCGCATAGACGTGGGCGGTATCGGCGAGGTCGCGCCCCACCGTCTGCCAGTTGCGCGACGACCCCAGCATGCCGTGCAGCAGAATGAGCGGACGGCCGCTGCCGCCGAGGTCGCGAAGGAAAAGACTCAGGCCCATGCGCCCACGGAATCGGGCCGAACCGGTGACGCAAGCCCGGCGCGGCGCTTTTTGCTTTGCCCCGGCGCAGGATTGCCAAAGCGTTGGCGACCCGATGACCGCCCAGCCGAAATTGACCCCGATGATGGAGCAATACTTCGAGGTGAAGCGCGGCCTGCCCGAAGGCACGCTCCTGCTCTTCCGGCTCGGGGATTTCTTCGAGATGTTTTACGACGACGCTGTCACCGCCTCGCGCCTGCTCGGGCTTACCTTGACCAAGCGCCAGGATTACCCGATGGCGGGAATTCCGTTTCATGCCGCGGACAACTACGTGACCAAGCTGCTGGCCGCCGGCCGCAAGGTCGCGATCTGCGACCAAGCGGAGCCCGCCAAGGCCGGCAAACTGGTCAAGCGCGCGCTGACCCGCATCCTCAGTCCCGGCACCACGCTCGCAGCCAACCAGCTCGACGCGAATCACAACCACTACCTCTGTGCCCTCAGCACCGACAAAGCCGGCCTCCACGCGGCATGGCTCGACCTCTCGACCGGTGAGTTTCGCGTCGCGACCGATCCGCGCATTGAGAATCTGCTGCCCGTGCTGACGGCCCTTGATCCCGCCGAGCTCGTCCTGCCCGAGGCCGAGTTCGCCCGCTGGGAGCAGGCGCCGCATGACGAAGTGCAACTGCACGCCCTCCTTCAATTTTGCCAGGATCGCATCCGCACGGAAGTCGCCGCCTATAATTTTGAAACCGCCACCGGCGCCAAGACGGTCATGGACACGCTCGGCGTCCTCAACCTCGAGGGCTTTGGCTTGGCGCCCGACCATCGCGCGCTCGGCCCCGCCGGCGCCCTCGTCTACTACGCCACGGAAAATCTCTGCGCGCGGCCCGAAAACCTGCGCTCGCTGCAGGAATACCGCAGCGCATCGACCCTGCTGCTCGATCCCGCCACGCTGCGCAACCTGGAGGTTTTCACCTCCGCCCGCGGCACGCGGGAAGGCTCACTGCTGCAAGCCGTGAACCGCACCGCTTCGTCCACCGGCGCCCGGCTGCTGGAACGTTGGCTGAGTGCGCCCACCCTTGATCTGACCGAGATTCGGCGCCGGCAGGACTTGGTGGGCGAATTCATCGCGCAACCCACCCGACTGGCCGCCCTGCAGGAACTGATCGGGCAGGTGCGGGACATCCCCCGCATCCTGGGCCGCTTGCAGAACCGACTGCGCAACCCGCGCGAGCTGGGGGCGGTGCGGGACACGCTCGGGCAGGCCCCGGGGATTTTGGCCGAGCTCGCCGGTTTCGGCGGACGGCTGGCGACGGAATACACGGAGCGAATCAGCGAGTTGCCCGACTTGTTCGCCCTGCTCTCGCGCGGTCTGGCTGATGAGCTCCCGGCCGATGTGGCTGACGGCAACTACATCCGCTCCGGGCACGATCCCGAGCTCGACCGCCTGCGCTCACTCACCATGGACAACAAGACCTGGTTGTCCGAGCTGGAAACCGCCGAGCAGCAGCGCACCGGCATCAAGAGCCTGAAGGTCAAGTTCACCAACAATTTCGGGTATTACATCGAAGTCACCAAAGCCAACTTGCACCTCGTGCCGGAGAACTACATTCGCCGGCAGACAACCGTCGGCGGCGAGCGCTATGCCACCGAGGACCTCAAGCAGAAGGAAAAGGAGATTTTGCACGCCGAAGAGAACGCCCTAGCCCGTGAACAGGATCTCTTCAATGCCCTCGTTTCGTCCGTGCTCGCCGACGCGGAGTCCCTCGACCGCACGGCGGACGCGCTGGCGGAGATCGACGTGCTGACGGGCTGGGCCGCGCTTGCCCGCGAGTGGAATTACGCCAAACCCGAACTGGATGAAGGCGACGCGCTCCTCATCACCGAGGGCCGGCATCCGGTGGTGGAACAGATGCTCAAAGCGCCCGAGGCGGGCACGAGCGCGGCCTTCGTGCCGAACGACACGGAGCTCGCCTCCGGCGAGGCGCAGATCGCGCTCATCACCGGTCCAAACATGGCCGGCAAATCGACCTACATCCGCCAAGTCGCGTTGATCACGCTGCTGGCCCAGATCGGTTGCTGGGTCCCCGCGAAGGCCTGTCGAATCGGGTTGGTCGACCGGATCTTTTCCCGCGTCGGCGCCAGCGACGACCTCGCGCGCGGCAATTCGACCTTCATGGTCGAGATGAACGAGACGGCGAACATCCTGAACAACGCCACGCGCCGGTCACTGATCGTGCTCGATGAAATCGGCCGCGGGACCTCGACCTATGACGGGCTCTCCATCGCCTGGGCGGTCGTCGAGCACTTGCACGCCGATGCCGAGGGCGGTCCCCGCACCCTGTTTGCCACGCACTATCAGGAGCTCACCCAGCTGGAGAAGCACCTGGCGCGACTGCGCAACTTCTCCGTCGCGGTGAAGGAGTGGAATGACGAAATCGTCTTTGTCCGGCGCGTGGTGCCCGGCGCCGCCGACCGCAGCTACGGCATCCAGGTCGCGCGTCTCGCGGGCCTGCCACTGACGGTCATCGACCGCGCCAAGACCATCCTCGCCAAGCTAGAAAGCGACGACGCCGTCGTCGCCCTCCCGGCGCCCACGGCGCGACCGCGCAAGAAGATCACGGTCACGCCGGACGACAACTCGCAGCTTAACCTGCTGTGAGTGGTGGACGGGCAGGTCCCCCTGCCCGTTGGAGCGGTCGGCACCCGCAGTTTGCAAGCCACGCGCCGAGGGACCGGCGCGTCCACCCGGCGGCGTGATCGCAAAGTGGACAGGCATCCACCCTTGTGGCTACTCCTGCCGAATCGACCACAGCGCCTTTGCCTGTCGGATCAGCTTGGCCAGCACCTCAGGCGTGATCGACTGCTTCGGGTCATCGCCAATCCCGTGCTGCGGGTCGACGTGACTTTCGATGCACAACCCATCGGCGCCATAGGCCACGGCCGCCAGGGCCGCGGCGGGCACGTAGGCGGCTTTGCCGACGGAATGCGACGGATCGACGACCACGGCGGCCCAGGTCTTCTCCTTGAGCAAGGGCGTGGCGCTTTCGTCCGGATGATTACGGTAGCCGTCCAGCGTCGGCGTGGTGCCGCGCGGGCAGAGCATGATGTTCGGATTCCCAAAAGCGGCGATGTATTCGGCGGCGGATATGAACTCGTTCAACGGCCCCATGTGCACGCTGCGCTTGAGCAGGACCGAGACCGCCGGTTTGTCCGCGATGGCGCGGCCGATGGCCCGCAGCAGCGAGTAGTTTAGCGCGTTGCGCGCGCCGACCTGCAGGACCGTCACCCCGGCGTCCAGCGCCAGCTGCAATTGCTCCTCGTCCATCACTTCCGTGTCCACCGGCAGCCCGGTGCGTCGCGACGCCTCCATGAGGATGTCGAGCGACTTGTTATCGCCTTGGAAGCTGTAGGGATTGGTGCGCGGCTTCCACACTCCGCCGCGAAGCACGTGGGCGCCGGCCTCCTTCACGGCGGCGGCGGTCTCGAAGAAGAAATTCGGGTTCTTCGGGTCGATGGTGCACTGGCCGGCAATCACGAACAGCTCTGCGCCCAGGGTGACGCCGCCGATCGTCAGGCTGCCGCGCGCGAGATCGGAGCGGCGGTCCATGAGCTTGAACGGCGATTGAATCCGGTCGATGCGGTCGACGTAGGCGAGGCCCTCGAGGCGGTTGATCATCAGTTCGTCGCGTTCGTCACCCACGATGGCGTAGATGGTGCGGACGGCGCCGGCGATCGGCTGAATCTGACAGCCGAATTCGGCGACGATGGTGGTGACCTCGGCGAGTTGCTCCGGGGTCAGGCGGTTGGCTTTGGGCAGGATCATGGGGATGTGGGTTTAAAACAAAAAGGCCGCCCGGTGGGGGCGGCCTTCAAGCAGAGAAATTGAGTTTCAGCTCATCGCTCGGGGCAGCCGCCCAAGGACTTCGGGGCATAAAAGCTCCAGAAGCCAAAGCTGAAATAATAAGCGGCGCTGCGATTCATCGGATTCGGTGGTGTCCGGCGTGATGGGAAATGTCAATCCTCCGGCAGGCTCAGCGCCGGCCCTCGAATTCCTTGGGCAGCGGGGCCGTCGCCGTGAAGCGGTGCAGGCGTCCCTGCCACTCGTAATCAAACGTGGTTTCCAGCGAGTGGAGGAAAAGCCGCTTGTGCCCGTGGCGCTTTTCAAAATCCCGGTTGGCGGCGAAGTCGCCATAGGTCGCGTCGCCCACGATCGGCAGCGACCGTTTCGCACACTGCACGCGCAGCTGATGGCTGCGGCCGGTGACGGGCTCAAGCTTGAGCAGCGAGACCCCACCCCAGCTCCGGACCAGGGTCATTTTGCACTCGGCCGGGATATGCCCGGTCGCGACCGTGCGGATGTGCCCGCCGCGTTTCTGCACCGCGAGCCGATCCCGCCAAAGTTGCACGTCGACGGAGGGCCGACCAAAGACCAAGGCGTGATAGAGCTTGCGCACGCGTTTGCGGCGAAATTGCTCGCGCATGGCGCCCGCCAGTTTCTCGTTGTCGCAAACCAGGATCACGCCGGAGGTCGCGGAATCGCGGCGGTTGAGCAGCCAGATTCGCCGCGTTACCCCCGCCTCCTCCCAGCGGTAACACTCCGCCTCAAGATCGTAGGGGACGGTCAGCAACGACCGCGCTTCCTCGCCACGGGAGTTGGGATGCGACAGGATGCCGGCGGGCTTGGCGAGGGCTGCCAGGCCGTTGGCA
>JBMSWZ010000127.1:0-5059 GCA_049425105.1 Cephaloticoccus sp. | reverse complement strand
GCGGCCGCCGGGGCCCGGCGGCTCGGAATGATCGACACCGCGGTCACCGTTCACATGCCGGGCGGTCAATTGCAGATCGCCATTTCCGAGGCGTGGGACATTACCATGACCGGCCCGGTGACGGACGTGGCTGACGGCATCCTTAGTGCCGACCTGTTCAGCCACGCCGCGCAGGCGTGAAAAAGGCCGGGCCCGAAGCGGACCCGGCCAGATGGAAAAGGCCGGTTCAGTATTTCACCGAACAACCGTAGGGCCGCGTGGCGGCGTCCTTCACCGGTTCACCGTTCGCCACGGCCGTGAGCGCGGACACGACATAGTTCTCCGCCTTCGCGATATCCGCCCGATTCGCCGAGCGAATGCTGTCGATCGCCCCGTTGTAAACGAGGGTGCCATCCGCCGTGATCACATACATGTGCGGCGTGGTCTTGGCGCCGTAAAGACGGCCAACCGCCCCATCCTGATCGCGGAAATAGGCGCTCGGGGCCGAACCCGTGCGCGTCTGCCACGCCTTGACTTGCGCGGCGTCAAAATCGCCCTGCGCACCGGCGTGGCCGGAATTGATCGCCAGCCAGACGACCCCGTCGGCCTTGGCGCTGGCCTGCAACTTCGGGATGTTGCCGCTCTCGTAGTGCTTCACGACAAACGGACACTCTGGATTGACCCATTCCAACACTACCGTGTTGCCCCGGTACTCGGACAACGTGTGGGACTTTCCATCAATATCAGTGAAGGTAAAATCCGGCGCGGGTACACCGATTTGTACTTCGGCAGAGACGGGGGCGAGGCCAACTCCGGCAACGGCGAGGATCAGGCAGAGGAGCGTTTTGATTTTCATGGGTATGACGACTGGATCGATAGCCAAAAATCGCCCGCGCGCCAGCCGAACCGGACGATTGCCTGACCGGCAAGCAACAGCTTGCGGGCCGCGGCGACCCGGATTCAATGGGACTGCACATGGGCTTCGCGACCGCCGTCCTCAAACTTCCCCGGATGCTCCAGCTGACCCTGGGGTTGGGCGTCGCGTTGCTTGCCACGATTTCGGTTCTGCTTTGGCCCCACTGGCGGGAAAACCCCGACTTGTCGCACGGATTTTTCCTCCCGCTGCTGTTCGCGCTGCTCCTGCGTGAGGGCTTGTCGGACCCCTCTCCGCGCTACCTGCGTCCCAGCGGGCTGAAATCGGTCGCCACCTACGGCCTCCTCCTGGCGGGATTCTTCAGCATCGGCATTGGCGGACTCTATTCCGCCTCGGTAGGCTGGAACCACGCACTCGTCGCCTTCACCCTCACGGCCGGCGTGGTCCTGCTGCTCGCCGCGGCCTTGCTCGTCTACGCGGACGAGCGGGTGCGCCTGGCCCCGTTCAACTGGCCGATCATCGTGGCCATCGGACTGTGGATGCTGAGCGCACCGATCCCGCCCGGCACCTACAGCCGGCTGACCCTGAATCTGCAGTTGATGGTCACCGAAAACGTCCTGGGCGCGCTGCATTTGCTCGGGGTCGCCGCCAGCCGGCACGGCAATATCATCGAACTCGCCACCACGTCGGTCGGCGTGGAGGAGGCCTGCAGCGGCGTGCGCAGCCTGATCTCCTGCATTATCGCCGGCCTTTTTTTCTCAGCCACGCTGGTTCGCCGCCCCTGGGCCCGCGTGGTGATCATCACCCTCGCCGCGCCGCTCGCGCTGGTCATGAACTTTCTCCGCTCGCTCACCCTGACGTTGCTGGCCAACGGCGGGGTGAACATCGCCGGCACGTGGCACGACGTCACTGGCTTTGCGGTGCTGGGAGTCACGGCGGCCGTGCTCGGGGGGCTCGCTTTCCTCATGGACCAAGATGACGCCCCGACGGACAAGCCTGCGCCGATCGCACCGCGCTCCGGCCCGGACGTCATCGGGCTGGCGGCAGGCCTCGCCACGGTGTGCGCCCTCGGGCTCATCTTCTTCTTCAGCACCCGGCCCAACGTTACGGCGGACCAGCGTCCCGACCTCCTTGCGTTGCTGCCGGCCGAGGCGGAGGGCTGGCGGGTGAACACGAGCACGGACCTCTACCAATTCAGCGGCGTGCTGAGGACCGACAACCTCGCCCAACGCACCTACCAACGCCAGGAAGGGGGCCGCGTCATGTAATTGACCGTGTATCTGGCCTATTGGCAGCCGGGACAATCCTCGGTCAGCCAAGTCGCAATGCACACGCCCGACGCGTGCTGGCCCGGGTCCGGTTGGGCCGCGGTGCCCGGCACCGCCAAGCAAGAAACCTTGGTGATGGGCGAGCATGCGTTGCCGCCGGCCGAGGCGCGGAAATTCATGAGCGGCCGGTATCCGCAATTCGTCTGGTTTTGGCACCTCTACGACGGTCGGCCCATCCGCTACGAGGATCCCTACTCGGCCGTCCGGCTCTTGGAAATTGCCCTGCGGCACGGGTTCTCCCGGGACGGCAGCCAACTCTTCGTGCGCTTCTCGTCCAACCTGCCTTGGTCCGACCTCCAATCCGAGCCGCTCGTTGCCGAAATCCTCAATCGCCTGGCCCCGTTGGGCCTTTGATCCATGCCGTTGCGCGTCACCCGTCTGGAGCGGAAAATCCTGCTCGCCGTGGCCCTCATTCTGGTGCTCGGGCTGATCGGTCTGGCCGTGCTTTGAGCCCGCCGGGATTTATCCGGTTGCCAACCCCGGTGGCGCAGGCTGAATTCGTGCGTCCCGTCGCCCCGCTCGTGCGTATCATGACCAAATGCAGGCAGAGTCCCCATGCGTCTTGTTGGACGCTTTCCCGTCGCGGGCGCCGGGAAGGAGCCCCCGGCGCGGCATGACGGAGGGCACCACCAGTCAGCCTGGCGCCGCCGGCGCGGAGGACGCCGCCCTGCTGCACCGCATGGCCACCGGCGACCGCGAGGCGTTCGGTGCGCTCTATGATCGCTTCAGCCGGCCGCTCTTCTCCACTGCGCTGCAGATCCTCCGCGATTCCGCCGAGGCGGAGGACGTCATTCAGGACGTGTTTTTGACACTCTGGGAGAAATCCGCCGAATTCAGCGACCGTCGGGGCAGCGCCTTTGCCTGGGCTGTCACCTTGACCCGCAACCGCGCGATTGACCGCATCCGTATGCGCCGGCGCCGCGGCGAATTGTTGGCACGGGCCGCGCCGGACGACTTGGGTGCCCTCGTTTCCGACGCCCTGCCCGACTCGGCCGACCACCTCGCCGCCAAGGAACACGCCTCCGGCGTCCGCGCCGCCGTGGCCGAACTGCCGCCGGGACAACAGGAGGCCCTCCGCCTCGCGTTCTTCAGCGGCCTGACCCAGCAGGAAATCGCCGCCCGCCTTCAGCAGCCGCTCGGCACGATCAAGGCCCGCATTCGGCGCGGCCTGATGAAGCTGCGGGAGAAATTGGAGCCCCGCGCATGAGCGCCGATCAACCTGAAGAATTCGCTGCGCTGCACGCCCTCGGCCTGCTTGAAGGCGACGAGCAGCGCGCCTTCGCCGATGCCCGCGCCACGGATGCGGCGCTGGACCAACTGGCGGAGGAACTCGAGGAGTCGGCCGCACAGCTGGCTTTTCTCGCCCCGTCCATCGCCCCCCCGGCCGCGTTGAAGGCGCGACTCGAGGCACAACTTCGCCCGCATTCCGCCCCATCGGCCCCGACACGATTGATTCCGTGGCCGTGGCTGGGCTGGGCCGCCGCCGCCAGCTTTGCGTTCCTGTTCGCCGCCGCCGGCTTGAAGGTCCGAACTTTGCAGACGGAGAATGACCTGCTCCGGCAGGGCCAGGCGCTGTCCGACGCCGCGCTGCGCAGCGTGCAGAATCAAGCCGAGGCCGAGGCCATCCTCGCCCAGCACGAACTGCACGACTCCAAGCGCGAAGTCGCCGAACTCAACCTCGCATTGCAGCAACAGGGAGACCTGGCCCGGTTCAAGATCGCGGCGCTCACCTCTCTCCTCGGAAATTCGCCGGAGGCCATCGCCGTCGCCGTCTGGAACCCCGATCAACAGGAAGGCCTGCTCACGGTCGACCATCTCCCCGCCCTCGCCGAGGATCGCGATTATCAGCTTTGGGTCATCGATCCCCAATACCCCATTCCTGTGGACGGCGGTGTCTTCCGCGTGGATCCCGCGACGGGGCGGGCGCGCTACAGCTTCAAGGCAGACAAGCCGATCAAGACCGTGGCGAAATTCGCCGTGAGCCTCGAGCGCCGGGGCGGCGTGCCTAAAGCAGAGGGACCGATGGTGCTTTTGAGTCAGTAACAGGCACTTGCGGAGCCCAAATCTAGCCTCGACGCCGTCGCGGCCGGCGGGGAAACTGCCGGCCGTATGATCATCAAACCCAAGGTTCGTGGATTCGTCTGTGTCACCGCCCACCCCGACGGTTGTGCGGCCCACATCCAGGAGTGGATCGACTACGTCAAGGGCCAGGCGCCTATCAACGACGGCCCCAAGAAGGTCCTCGTGATCGGCTCCTCCACCGGCTACGGCCTCGCCTCGCGCATCACGGCCGCCTTTGGCTCCGGTGCCGCGACCCTCGGCGTGTTTTTTGATCGTCCCTCCGAAGAGGGCCGCCACGCCACGCCCGGATGGTATAACACCATCGCTTTCACCAAGGCGGCCCGCGGCGCGGGACTTTACGCCAAGAACATCATGGGCGACGCGTTCTCGGACGACATCAAGCGCCAGGTGCTGGAAACCATCAAAGCTGACCTCGGTCAGGTTGATCTCGTCATTTACTCCCTGGCCTCGCCCCGCCGCACGCATCCCAAAACCGGCGCCACCCATCGCTCCTGCCTGAAGCCGGTCGGCGCGCCCTACACCAACAAGACCGTCGACACCGACAAAGGCATCGTGAGCGAGATCACCATCGACCCGGCGAGCCCCGAGGAAGTCGCCGACACCGTGGCCGTCATGGGTGGCGAAGACTGGGAAATGTGGATGGACGCCCTCGCCGCCGAGGGCCTGCTCGCCGCCGGCGCTCAGTCGGTGGCCTACTCTTACATCGGCCCCGAGGTCACTTGGGCGATCTACAAAAACGGCACCATCGGCATGGCCAAAAACGCCCTCGCGCGCGCCGCCAAGGCGATCGCCACCA
>JBMSWZ010000126.1:0-5083 GCA_049425105.1 Cephaloticoccus sp. | reverse complement strand
GCAGAACCAGTGGTCGCGCTGGACCTGGTCTTCCTTGCGCGTGGCCATGCCGTTTTCGCGGAGTTAGTCGAAGCCGAACTCGCTGGCGGTGCCGTAGGTGATGTCGCGGGCATACATTTCGCGCCGCAGGTTCGAGGGCATCTGCTGCTGAATGCAGCCGACCGTGATGCCGAGAAAGTTGTAGAGGTTGCCCATCCACTCGGAGTCACGGCGGGCGAGGTAGTCGTTGACGGTGACCAGCTGGGTGTTCCGCCCGGTCAGGGCGTTGAGATAGAGCGGCAGGGTGGAAACCAGGGTCTTGCCCTCGCCCGTCGCCATTTCGGCGATCCGGCCTTCATGGATGGCCATGCCGCCGATGAGCTGGACGTCGAAATGGACCATGTCCCAGGTCAATTCGTGCTCGCAGACGGTAAAGGTCTGGCCGACGAGGCGGCGGGCGGCGTTCTTGACGGTCGCGAAGGCCTCCGGGAGCACCTCGTCAAGGGCGGCCTTCTTGTCGCTGGCCGCGGCGATCCGGGCCTTGAACTCGGCGGTCTTGGCCCGCAACTGCTCGTCCGTGAGGGACTGGTAGGACTTTTCCAGCTCGTTGATCCGCGCGACAATGGGTCGGCAGCGTTCCAAGAACTTCCTGTAGTGCCGCCCGGCAAACCGTTTGAACAAAAATGAAAGCATGAAGGGTCGGAACATAGCCCGGGAGGGGGCGTTGGCAAATGACAAATAAGGACCAGATAGGTCTTCACCGCGGGCCATTTGTGCCGCTAGCATCATCCCCATGCCACAACTAGCACGCATCCTGCTCGTGCCCTCCCGAACGCATGTCTGAATCCCCTCCCCCAACCCCCGCGGCCACGGACTTTTTCCGCCCCTACGACACCCAGAAATTCTTCGACGAGATGCTGCTGCCCGACGGCTCCGTCCGGCCCCACTACCAGCGCCTGCACCAGCGGATCATGCGGCACATCAACGCCGAGTTCGGCTACGAGCCCAACTCGACCCACGTGCACAGCACGATGCAGGAAGTCATGCAGCTGCGCTCCGGCGTCTGCCAGGACTTCGCCCACGTGATGCTCGGCCTGTGCCGCACGTTGAAAATCCCGGCGCGCTACGTCAGCGGCTACCTCTACAACGGCCCGGCCGAGCACCTGAAGGGCGCACAGGCCAGCCATGCTTGGGTCGAGATTTTCCTGCCGCCGCAAGGCTGGATCGGGCTGGATCCCACCAACAACCGGATCACCGACGGCCATTATGTGAAGATCGGTGTGGGGCGAAATTACAGCGACGTGCCGCCCGTGCGCGGCACCTATCGGGGCACCCCTGAACGCAAAATGCAGGTTGACGTGCTCGTGAGCCTCCTCGATGCGGACGCCACCACTGCGGCCGCCAGCGTAGCCGCCTGAGGCCCGCTCAGACCTGCGTCTTGAAATACTCGATCGTGCGCTGGAGACCGGCCTCCAGCGCGATGGTCGGCTCCCAGCCCAAGAGAGTCTTCGCCAGTGTGATGTCGGGCCGGCGCTGCTTCGGGTCGTCCGCCGGCAACGGCTGATGCACGATCTTCGATTTGCCGCCCACCAGTTTGAGCGTGAGCTCGGCCAGCTGGAGCATGGTGAACTCGCCGGGGTTGCCGATGTTCACCGGCCCCACGGTCTTGGTCTGGTTCATCAATCGCACAAAGCCCTCGATGAGGTCGTCGACGTAACAGAAGGAACGGGTCTGCTTCCCGTCGCCATAGATCGTGATGTCCCGCCCCTGCAGCGCTTGGACGATGAAGTTGGAAACCACGCGGCCGTCGTTCGGATGCATGCGCGGGCCGTAGGTGTTGAAGATGCGGACGATGCGGATATCGACCTTGTTCTCGCGGTGGTAGTCGAAGAACAGCGTCTCCGCCACGCGCTTGCCTTCGTCGTAGCAGGAGCGCCGGCCGATGGGGTTCACGTGCCCCCAGTAAGACTCGGGCTGCGGGTGCACCTCGGGATCGCCGTAGACCTCCGACGTGCTGGCCTGAAACACGCGCGCCTTCACGCGCTTCGCCAGACCGAGGCAGTTGATCGCGCCCATGACCGACGTCTTCGTGGTCTTGATCGGGTTGAACTGGTAGTGCGGCGGCGAGGCCGGGCACGCGAGGTTGTAGATCTGGTCGACCTCGAATTTGAAGGGATCAATCACATCGTGCCGCACAAACTCGAAGTTCGGGTTGCCGAGGAGGTGCGCGATGTTGCTCTTCCGGCCCGTGAACAGGTTGTCGAGGCAAACGACTTCATGTCCGTCGGCCAGGAGCCGATCGCACAGGTGGGAACCCAGAAAGCCGGCGCCGCCGGTAACGAGAATGCGCATGGGCTCAATCAGACAAACCACCCCGGCCTTGGCGAGTCCGCAGTGCGGCCTTAACCGGCCCGCGCCGCCGCGCCCGCCTCATAGCGCTCAATCCACGCCCGGTGCCATTGGGCAAAGTCGCCGGCCTCGAGATGCGCCCGGGCCTGCGCCATGAGATCGAGATAAAAATGGAGGTTGTGCAGCGTCAGCAGCGTGCAGCTCAGGATCTCGCCCGCCACCGTCAGGTGCCGCAGGTAGGCGCGCGAAAACTGTGTGGTGTAATTCACGATCTCCTCGCTGATCGGCCGCGCATCGGTGCGGTAGCGTTCGTTGCGCAGGTTCAACGGGCCGTCGGGCGTGAAGACGAGGCCGTTGCGCGCGACGCGCGAGGGGAGCACGCAGTCAAACATGTCCACGCCGAGCGCGATCATCTTCAGGATCTGTGGCGGCGTCCCGAGCCCCATCGTGTAGCGCGGCTTGTCCGCCGGCATGAACGGCGTCGTCGCCCCGACTTGTTTCAGCATCTCCGGCTCGGGCTCGCCCACGCTCACGCCACCCACGGCGTAACCGGGGAAATCCAACGCCGCGAGCGACTCCGCGGCCTCGCGCCGCAAGTTATCGAAAGTCGAACCCTGCACGATCGCGAACAGGTGCTGGCCGTTGGCGAGAAAGCCGCTGTCGGCCGCGATGTCGCGGCACTGCTTGGCCCAACGGTTACGCCGCGCCACGGCCGCCGCGCACGCGTCGTGTTCGCAGGGCCAGGGCGGGCATTCGTCGATCACCATCGCGATGTCGCTGCCCAGATTGGTCTGGATGGCCATGACCTCCTTGGGACCGAGGAAACACTTGGCGCCGTCGAGGTGAGACTGAAATTCCACGCCGTCGTCCCGCATCTTGCGCAGCTTGGCCAACGAGAAGACCTGGAAGCCGCCGCTGTCCGTCAGGATCGGCCCGTCCCAGCCCATGAATTGGTGCAATCCGCCCAAGTCGCGGATGAGTTCCGAGGTCGGCCGTAGGTTCAGGTGGTAGGTATTGCCGAGGATGATCTGGGCACCGATTTCCCGCAGGTGGGCCGGGGTCAGCGACTTGACCGTGCCCTGGGTCCCGACAGGCATGAAGATCGGCGTTTCCACCACCCCGTGGGGGGTCTGCAGCCGGCCGCGGCGGGCGGCGGTAGCGGCATCGGTCTTCAGGAGCTGGAAATGGGCGGGCATCGGGCAGGAGGCCCACACTACCCGCGCGCTTGACCCCCATGTCAACCCGACGATAGATGATGCCTTTGTGCTGCTCGTCATCGACAACTACGATTCGTTCACCTACAACCTCGTCCAGTATTTCGGCCAACTGGGCGTGGCGCAGCGCGTTTTCCGCAACAACGAGATCACGCCCGCGGAGGCCCTTGCGCTGAACCCGGACCGGGTGCTCGTTTCGCCCGGTCCCTGCTCGCCCACCGAGGCCGGCGTGTCGCTCGACATCATCGGCGCCTTCGCCGGCAAGAAACCCGTGTTCGGCGTGTGCCTCGGCATGCAGTCGATCGGCCAGTATTTCGGCGGCCGCATCGTGCGGGCGAAACGCCTCATGCACGGCAAGACCTCGCCGATCCGCCACCGCAGCACCGACCTGTTCCAAGGCCTGCCGCAGGATTTTGCGGCGACCCGCTACCACTCGCTGCTCGTCGAGCGCGAGACGATGCCCGACTGCCTCGAGATCACGGCCGAGACCGCCGAGGGCGAGGTCATGGGCCTCCGCCACAAGACGCTCCCGATCTGGGGCGTGCAATTTCACCCCGAGTCGATCGCCACCGAAAACGGGATGAAGATCCTGCAAAACTTCCTGGCCCTCGCCTAACCCCACCATGCGCTGCCCCAAGTGCACTTCCATTGAAGACAAGGTCATCGACTCCCGCATCAGCCGCGAGGGCAGCTCGATCCGCCGCCGCCGCGAATGCCTGGAGTGCGGCCACCGCTTCAGCACCACCGAATCGCTTGTGCGCGACGGGCTCGTGGTGATCAAGCGCGACGGCCGCCGCGAGGAATTTGACCGCGAGAAGCTCATCCATGCCGTGCGCGCTGCCTGCCATAAGCGCCCGGTCGACATCGAGCAGATGACCATGGTGGTCGACGACGTGGTCGACGTGCTCGAGGCCCAGTTCGAAAACGAGATCCCCTCCAGCGCCATCGGCGAAAACGTCATGCAGCGCCTCCGCGCCATCGACCAAGTCGCCTACGTGCGCTTCGCCAGCGTCTACAAGGAATTCCGCGACGTCTCCGAATTTATGTCGGAGATCAGCAGCCTGCCCAAGCCGAAGAAATGACCGCCGACCGCGCCGACCTGCGCCGGCTGCATTTCGTCAACGCGCTCTTCGCCCACGTCACCGGGCAGGACCTCTACCTCGCCGAGCAGATCAAGTCCGCCATCGCCTTCAGCCTGGCCGAGCTCGAGGACCAGACCGCCGCGCACCCCGACTACGCCGCGAAATACGACGCCGCGTTCAACGCCGCCGCCGCCCGGCTGATGGAGCGCGCCTTCACCCACCTGCCGGCGCACGGCTTCTTCCACTGGGATGCCACCCGCACGCTGACCTCCGCCACGCCACTTTTCGCCCGCGACGAAATTATGACCGGGCTGAAGCAACTCGCGAAACACCGCGAGGCCACCCTGCTCGTGACCAACCTCCGCCCCGCGCTCATCCCCCCGCCCAAACGCGCCGTCGGCCGCCGGCTCCGCGAATACGACGAACTCCTCAATTTCATCCGCGACCTAGCCACCGCCC
>JBMSWZ010000125.1:0-5110 GCA_049425105.1 Cephaloticoccus sp. | reverse complement strand
GTTGAATCCGATCCAAGGGGAACTGAACTTTCGCGACCTCAGGGGCATGACGCCGGATACCCCTGCAAATGCCTATTTAATCATGCGACGCAATATCCCGGCGCCAGCCAATACCCGGGTTATCCTGAGGACCGGGGAACTCGAATTCTGGCTTTTGCCGGCACCACCGGATGAGTGGAAGTTTGATTCTTCGGGACGTTGGGTGGGCTACGGCGCCACAACCTTTTGATTTTTATGACCAGGACTCCAATTGGAAAGGGCGCTCCATTGCGGATCGGCATCGTCGGTGCGGGGGCCAACACGCGCGAACGGCACATCCCGGGCTTCCGCGCCTTGCCGGGCGTGGACTTGACGCTGGTGGCCAACCGCAGTGAGGCCTCGTCGCGCCGGGCGGCCGAAGCCTATGGAATCCCGCGAATTGCGGCGGATTGGCGAGCGGTGGTGGCGGACGATGCCGTGGACGCCATCTGCATCGGGACCTGGCCCTACTTGCACGAGGAGATCACGGTCGCGGCGCTGGCGGCGGGCAAGCACGTGCTCACCGAGGCGCGCAGGGCGCGCAATGCGGAGGAGGCGGCGCGGATGCTGGCGGTGGCGCAGTCGCATCCGGAACTCGTGGCGCAGGTCGTGCCGTCGCCCATGACCCTGCCGGTCGACGCGACGATCCGTCGTTTCATCGCCGATGGCGACCTGGGCGAAGTGCGGGAGATTGAGGTCGTGCACACGATGGGCGCCTATGCCGACGCCGCGGCCCCCATGACGTGGCGGCAGGAATTCGATTTGAGCGGGCACAATACGATGAGCCTCGGCATCTTTTACGAAGCGGTGCTCCGGTGGATGCAGGAGGACGTGCGGGTCGAGCATGCTTCGGCCCTGATTGCGACACCGCAACGGCGTCGGGCCGATGGACGCCTGGCGGAGGTCAAGATCCCGGAAAGCCTCACCGTGCTGGGGCGTTACGCCTCAGGCACCCGGCTGCGCATGCATTTGAGCGGCCTCGAAACCGCCGCGCCGCGCAACGAAATCCGCCTCAACGGCTCGAAGGGCTGCCTGCGATTGGAAGTCGCCGGGGCGCGCCTGCATTGGTGCCCGCTGGGGGGCGCCGAGCGTTTGGTGGAGATTCCGCCCGCCGAGCGACGCGATTGGAACGTCGAGGCGGACTTTGTGGCCTCCATTCGCGAGGGAAAGCCGGTGGAGTTGACGGATTTTGCAACGGGACTGCGAACCATGCAGTTCACCGACGCCGTGTGGCAGGCCTGGCAGCCGGAGTGACTGGCACCCTATCCGGTGGACCGAGCGGCCGGGCCTAGCGGGAATCGGCGGCGGCCGGAGGACTGGTGTCATCCGGCATGAAGAGCATAGGGTGATCGCGGTAGCGCCAGAACAGCACGGCCGCAATGAGCGCCGAACCGAGAAGCACCAAGGCGAGGAACCACAGGAGGCAGCCACGTTTGGCGTCACCCGCGGCGCTGACCGGATCGGGCGTGTAGGCCAAGGCAGGTTCAGTCGGAACCGGAGGGGCGGCCGGGGCGACGGGGCTTGGCGCTGGCACTTCGTCGGTGGCGGCGGCGATTTCGCGGTCAAGCCACGCCAGATGGGCCTGGATGGCCGCGCGTTGGCGGCGAAGCTCGTCGAGGCGATCGGGCGGAGTCACGGCGGGAGATTGAGGACGGGCACAAAAAAACGCAGCCCAAATCAGGCTGCGTTTGAGAAGGGGTGACGAAGGAGTCTTAGACGATGGAGACGCAGCGCTACGACTTGTCGAACTGGACGACGCCGTCCTTGAGGGCGAAAAGCGTCCAATCGCGACCGGTGCCGACATTGCGGCCGGCGTGGATCTTGGTGCCGCGCTGGCGGATGATGATGCTGCCGGCGAGCACGGACTCGCCGCCGAAGCGCTTCACGCCGAGTCGCTTTGAGTGGCTCTCGCGACCGTTGCTGGATGTTCCCTGACCTTTCTTGTGCGCCATGGTTGGTTATCTCCTCAGGCTTTGATGGATTCGATTTTGATGACGGAAAGCTCTTGGCGATGGCCGCGCTTGCGCTCCATGCCCTTGCGCTTCTTCTTCTTGAAGACGACGACCTTCTGGCCGCGCTTGTTCTCAAGGATCTTGGCCGAGACGGACGCGCCGGAAAGGAGAGGCGTGCCGACCTTGAAGTTGGCGCCTTCGCCCGCCGCGAGGACGTCGCTAATCTCCACGGTAGCACCGGCTTCCGTGTTAGGGTAACGGTTTACGATCAGAATGTCGCCCTCGGAAACAGTGAACTGCTGGCCTTGGGTCTTGATGGTCGCTTTCATAAATAAAACCGGGAATAGAGCGGTTTTGCGCAACTGAGTGCAAGGATTTATTTCGTCTTTTCCGGCGTGCGAGCGCTCTCGGCGGCCGCCGGTGCGGCCTCAAGTTTCGCCCGGTATTCCTGCCACTCCATGATGGCGCGGAGGTTGCGGTGATCGCGGGGCTTGTAGTCGGCGGGGCGAATGATGCGCGGATTGGGGGCGGAAAGGCCGGCGAGGTAGGCCTCGCGGGCGCGCTGGGCTTCGAGCGCGGCAAGCCGGGCGGCTTCACGGTCGGCCTGCTCACGCTTGGCCTGCTCGAGCTGGCGGAGCTTGGCGAGGGCGGCGGCCCGGGCGCGCTCCGCCTCGGCGGCCTCCTGCTCGCGAAGGGTGGCGAGGCGGCGGGCCTCGCCGATGGCGGCTTCCTTTTCCTGACGCAGGCTTTCGGCCTCAGCCTTGACGCGGGCGTCCTCGGCCTCGGCGGCCCGCAGGGCCTGGGCAGCGGCCTCTTGCTCGGCCTGCAGTTGGGCCAGGGCCTGGGCACTGGCCTCGGCTTCGCGGCGGGCCTGCTCGGCGGCGAGCCGATGAGCCTCGATCTCCGCCGCGGCGCGTTTCGCGTCAGCCTCGAGCCGCGCTCGGTCCGCGGCGAGCCGCTGCGCTTCGAGTTCGGCGGTCAGTCGGCTGCGGTAGTCGCGATAGCCCCGGACGCCAAGGAAAACGCCGAGACCGACGGCAAGGAAGAGGAGCAGGAGGATCACGCGTTTCATGAACAGGATGGGACTGGCCGCAGTCGGCTTTGTTCGCGCAGACTAGCCACTCATTCGCGCAAGGGGAGTTCGAAATCGGCCACGCCCTTGTGGGCGGCGTTCGAGGCGGCGAAGGGGAGGGCGAAGCGCACCGCATCCTCGAGCGCCAGATCCAAGCGAAACCGTGCGTGAATCATGGCCCCGAACAAGACGTCACCCGAACCGGTGGGAGAAACCTCGCGGATGGTCGGTGGGGTCATGCGCACGGGCGTCCCGGATTCCGCCAGCACCCAAACCGCATTGGGTCCGTCGGAAACCACCCAGTTGCGGACCTGCGCCTTGGCCCGCAGGTCGATGAGACGTTGTTCAAGGGAGGCGGCGTGTTCGGCCGCCGGGAACAGGCCGTCGAACTCCTGCCGGTTGATCTTCACAAGTTCGACCGACTGGTTCAGCAAAGCGCGCAACGGCGGTCCGTAGACGTCTGCAAGCAGGCGTCCGCGTTCCTGCCACCGGACGAGGGCAGCCCGCAGGGGAGCGTAGGCAACCGTGTCCCAACCAGGGAAGCTGCCGCAAAGGGCGAGCACCTCGCCATCCGGGCGGGCATCAAGCCAGTTCGCGGCGGCCAGAAGCGCCGGGCCGTCCGGGGGCGCGTCCGGTCCGAGGAAAGTGGTCTCGGCCTGACTCTCGCTCCAAATGACCGTGCCCGTGCGCGACGACGCGGCGGTTGGGAACGCGACATAGTCGAGCCCGCGGGCCTGCAACCAGGCCTCGGCCTCCGCGCCCGGGGCGCCCCCGGCGAAGATCAGTGCCGTGCTGCGGGTGCCGAGTCGCGCGAGCAGATTGGAAACATTCACGCCCTTGCCCCGGGTGTTGAACTCCTCCCGGACGGCGCGCTGGGTGCGGCCCACGCTCCAAGTGCTGAAGTCCAAGGTGCGCTCACACAGCAGATTGCCGGTGAGGGTGTGGAGGGGGGGCGATGCGGCCATGGTGTCAGATCGTCATGCGGCGGCGGCCGGCACTGCGATAGAACACCTGATTGACGAGGAACGACAGGCCAAAAAGCGAGGCCACGGTGCGCACGTTGCGCATGGCGCCGACCACATCGGTGATGCGGGCCGCCTGCGCTTCCTGCACCCGGCGCAGCATCAGGCAATTCAACAGGCTCACCACGGGCGCGAAGGCGAACGCGACGTGGTAAATCCGCAGCGCTTCAAATCCCTGGTTTTTCGCCCAGCTAATGAGGTAACCGCCGAGCGGCGGTCCCATGGCGGCCGCGAGACAGGAGAGCGAAACGAAGAGCGCGATGCCCATGGTGCGGGAATTGGGTGGCGTAAGTTTGAGCAGCAGGTTGAAGACCCCGATACCGTAGCCCGCGCTGAACAGGCCGCCCGTCATGGCCACCACGTAGAGGAGCCAGGCGTTTGCCGGCGTGACGAAGCACCAAATGACGTTGAAAAGCTGCCACAGGGCCAGGGCCACGACCATGACCGGGATGTTGCCAAAGCGATCGAGCAAGCGCCCCCAAGCCGGAAACGACACCGCGGCCCCAAGGGGACCAAAGAGCAGGATCCAGTTGGCCTTGGCCACGGTGATGTGGAGCTGTTCATACATGAACACCGGGAAGAATGGGCCGAACAGGTTGATCGTGAAACCCATCAGGGCGGCGAAACCAATGAAGCGCACGAGGGTGCGGTCATTGCGCACGTTGCGCACCTGTTCCTGCCACGGCAGCTGCGCGGCGGCGGTGTGATGGGATGCGGGCGTGACCATCCGCCGTTGCGACAGCACCGACGAAATGCGCAGGATGATCGCGATGGCAAACAGCACCACGTAGGCGCCGAGAGATCCCTGCATCAGCGCCAACAGGCCGGAGACCGAGAGCAGGAACGTGATCATCGACACGTAGAGCAAACGGTTGCGGGCGCCGAAATACTTGCCGCGCAGCCGGGCCGGCACGACCTCCTGCATCCAGCCGTTCCAAGCGACGCCGTTGATTGCGCCGGAAAGCGAGATGATGCTGAAGCCGACAATAAAGGCCCAGACCGTCACGGGAGTGTCCTCCTGGGGTAGAAACGGCAGTGCGCCGGCG
>JBMSWZ010000124.1:0-5110 GCA_049425105.1 Cephaloticoccus sp. | reverse complement strand
ACCCGCACCGGATCCCGCAACGCCCAGCTGGCGAGCGAGGCGATTTCGGGCGGGAGCGTCGCGGTGAAGAACAAGGTCTGGCGCGCGGCGGGCGTCTGCTGCACAATGCGCTTCACGTCGGGGAGGAAGCCCATGTCGAGCATGCGGTCGACCTCGTCGAGCACGAGGATGTCCACGTCGCGCAGGCTGCAATTGCCCTGTTCCAAATGGTCCAGCAGGCGGCCCGGCGTGGCGGCGAGGATGTCGACCCCGCGCTTGAGGTCCTCGAGCTGCTTGCCGTAGCCCACCCCGCCGTAGACGATCGTCACGCTGAGATCGGTGAATTTGGCGTATTTCTGGAAAGCCTCCTCGACCTGCAGCGCGAGCTCACGCGTCGGCTCCAGCACGAGACAGCGGAGCGGGCCGTGCCCCCCCAGACGCTGGATGATCGGCAGGGCGAAAGCCGCGGTCTTGCCGGTGCCGGTTTGGGCCGAGCCAATGAGGTCCTTGCCCTCAAGGATCACGGGGATCGACTGCGCCTGGATCGGCGTGGGATCGACATACCCCATTTCCTGAACGGCAAACGCCAGCGCGTCAGACAGGCCGAGCTTGGAGAATGGCGTGTCCATCTTCGGCACATCGACCGGCACGGCGGGCTTGATCGGTTCGCGACGCGGATGCTCAAAATCGGAATCCCGGCGAGCGGGACGCTCGTCATCACGGCGGCGGGAACCGCCACGGCCACGGCGGCCACCGGAACGGCTTTGAGAACGACCCTCGGAACGGTTGGAGCGGCCTTCGCCGCGTGCGGGACGATCTCCGCCGGACTTGCGGCGGTCCTCGCTGGCCGGGCGGTCACGGCGCGAGTTCTGGGCGGCGGGCTTGGAGTCGGGCTGGGGAAAGGATTTCGCCGGGGGCTTGGGAGCAGCGGTGCCGCGGAGTTTCGCAATGAGCTTCTTAAACATGGATGAAACCGGTCAGCGTCGCGGATTCCCCGGGCATTGCAACTCCGTATCCGAAACGGGCGCCCCGATGCCGGGCACCCGTTCGGCGACAAATCAAAGGCGGGATTTGATCTTGTCCAGAATCGCCAGCGAGACCGTCTCGTCGCCAAAGATGCCCACGCGAATGCTGACCTCGGTGACGTTGTCGTTGACCTTCTTGAGCTCGATTTCGACGCGTTTATCCAAGGCCGTGCGCGCGATCAGCTCCGCATCAAGCGCGCTCTTCTTGTTGCTGACCGAGGCGAATTCCATGTCGCTGACGGCCGAGCACGACGCAGCATATACATCGTCGATGCTAGCGTTGACGGTGGTTTCCATTCGGCCGTTACACCAAGCAACGCCGGTGCCGGCGGCTCCAGCCGCCACCACCGCCACGCAGCCCGAATAGGCCAGCGCAGACCCCGCCAGCATCAAACCAGCGAGCAAACGAATGACACGAGAGAGCGATCGGTTAGGTTGGTTCATGACTTCGCTCAGACTGCCTTATTGAAAAACTGTTTCATCTAATACAAAACGCGAATGACGTTTTCTAATCTTTAAATATCTATTTAATAGCATCTTAGGAAAAAAATGCCCGACCCCTTTCACGCCAAAATGTCACACCCGAATCTCGTCATCCGCCCCGCCCGACCGGAGGATACCTCGCTCATCCTGGAGCTTATCCGAGCTCTGGGTGCGTATGAGAGGCTCAGCCATGAGGTCGTGGCCACTGAACTCCAATTGCAGGCCGCCTTGTTCGGCGAGCGCCCCGCCGCGGAGTGCCTGTTGGCCGAGGTGGACGAAGTTACGGCGGGCTTTGCGGTCTATTACCCCACTTTCTCCACTTTCCTCGCCAAGGCCGGACTCCATCTGGAGGACCTGTTCGTGAAACCCGCATTCCGCGGTCAGGGCATCGGCAAGGCCCTCCTCCTGCGCGTCGCCCACATTGCCAACCAACGCGGCTGCGGCCGCATGGAGTGGACCGTGCTCGACTGGAACCAACCCGCGATTGAGTTCTACGACTCTCTGGGCGCGCAGCGCCTCCCGGATTGGAAAATCTGCCGGCTGGCCGGGGCGGACCTGCAACGCTACGCCTGAGCCATGGCTCTCGATTTTTACTGGATCGATGCGTTCAGCGACCGCCCTTTCGCCGGTAATCCGGCGGGCGTCGTCCCGCTGCCGGCGTGGTTGCCCGACGACCGAATGCAGGCGATCGCCTTTGAAAACGGGCTCGCCGAGACGGCGTTCTTCGTGCCGATCGGCCCCGGCCACTACCACCTCCGGTGGTTCACGCCGACGGTGGAGGTCAAACTCTGCGGTCATGCCACCTTGGCGGCGGCTCACGTATTGTTCACCCAGCTGAATGAACCGGGCGAGCGCGTGGTGTTCGACTCGCGGAGCGGGACCCTTGCCGTGACCAAGCGGGGCGAAAGACTCGAACTCGATTTTCCGGCAGACGCCCCCCGCCCCTGCCGCGACGAAGTCGTCATCGCGGCCGTCACGGCTGCCTTGGGTCAAACCCCGGCGTGGCTCGGGCGGGCCGATACCGACTTCCTTGCGGTGCTGGCCGACGCCGCGGCCGTGCGCGCGGTGCAACCCGACTTCTTGGCCGTGACCCGGGCCGGGGGCCGCGGCCTGATTGTCACGGCCCCGGGTGAAAACGGCGCCGACTTTGTTTCCCGGTTCTTCGCCCCGCGGAGCGGCGTGCCCGAGGATCCGGTGACTGGCTCCGCCCACTGCGTATTGACGCCCTACTGGGCGGCCAAGCTTGGCAAGGCGAAGTTGCAAGCCCGGCAGTTTTCAACCCGCGGCGGTGACCTGTGGTGCGAGCTGCGCGGGGAACGAGTATTGATCGCCGGCCACGCCCGCCTTTATTTGTCCGGGCAGCTGCACGTCTGACCATGCCCCCTTCACCTCCTCCCAACACCGCCATCGGCGAGCTCGCCGACGTCGTGGGCTTGGAAGACGCCCGCGACTTGGTGCGCACCTTCCTGAAGGAATACAGCGGATTGATTCGCGGGATGACGGCGGAAGACCCGAAGCTCCAGCACCGGGCCGTGCATTCGCTGAAGAGCTCGTGCCGGCACATGGGTTTGGACTCGATGGTGCGGCGGCTGCAGGCCCTCGAAGCCCGGATGCTCCTGCCCGAGGGCAAGGTGACCCTCGACGACATCGCCGTCCTCAACAGCGAATACGAACGCGTGGTCGCGCCCTTGCGGCAATTCGCTGCGGGCCGCTGACGCGGCCAACCTCAGGTCTCCACGATGCCGGCCTGGATGCAGTAGCGCACGAGGCTGGCCACTTCGCGCACCCCGAGCTTGTCCATGATGTTGGCCCGGTGTTTTTCCACCGTGCGCACACTCAGGTTGAGCTGCGCCGCGACCTCCTTCGACGAGAGCCCTTCGCTGACTAGCCGCGCAATCTCAATTTCGCGCGGGGTCAGGATCTTCGCGACCGCCAAGGAAGGTGAGGCTGGGGGCGGCTGATCGCGCGCGGGCGGACGTGAAGCCGGCGGGCGAAGATCCTCGCCGGCATTGGGCCGCGGCGGGACGTTGGCGGCGAAAAACATGCCGCCCTTCATCACCGATTCCACGGCCTGCAGCACGTAGTTGAGCGGCGCGGTCTTGTCGACGAAGCCGTGGACGCCCTGACGGATTAACTGCGACGGCAGTTCCCCGTCCGGATGACTCGTGAGCACCAGGATGCGGGTGGCCGGCAACTTCTCACGCACCGCCTGGACAATTTCTAGGCCGTGCAAGCCCGGCAAAAACAAATCCACCACGAGAAAGTTCGGCTTTTCCTTGAGGCAGAAATCCAAGCCTTCGCGTCCATCGGCAAATTCGCCGATCAATCGAAGGCCCGTAACTCGACCGAGTGCAAGGGCGAGCATCTGACGAAATACGGTTTCGTCTTCAATGATGACCGTCCGAGCCGACATGGCCTTAGCACTAGAAGCATGCAACTCACTTTCGAGACCTAATCCCGTCACCATCAATCGCTGGCCGGGCGCGGTTTCCCGCGAGGCGATCAGTGGCAACGATTTCCCAGCCAATGATGCCAGAGTTGCAGTTTGGCCGGTGCTGCGCTCAGATCAGCGTCTGTGCACGCCCCTGCCCCCGCCAAGTCTTCCGCCGGCCTTGCCCTCGGCACCATCTATTTGGTCTGGGGCAGCACCTACCTGGCGATCAAGGTCGCGGTGGAAACCATGCCGCCGTTTGCCATGGCCGCCCTGCGTTTCCTGATCGCGGGGGCTTTCTTGTTTGGCTTTCTGCTCTGGCGGGGGGCCGCGCGGCCAACCCGCCGCCAGCTGATCGACAACACGCTCATCGGCACCCTCCTGCTTTTGGGCGGCAACGGCCTGGTGGCGTGGGCGGAACAGGTCATTCCTTCTGGCATCACCGCCCTGCTTATCGGCATTGGGCCGCTGTTCATCGTGCTCACGGAATGGGCCTGGCCCGGCGGCCAGCGGCCCACCGCCATGATCATCGCGGCCCTGTTGCTCGGGTTGGCGGGGGTGGCCTGGCTGGCAGCGCCGTGGGAGTCACCAATCGAGGGCGGCCTGCCCTTCTACGGCGTCGCCACCATCCTGTTCTCCTGCGTCTGCTGGTCGATCGGCTCAATCTACTCCCGCCACGCCAAGAGCAGCCCGGACCCCTTCCAGGCGGCCGCGCTGCAAATGCTCGGTGGTGGGCTGGCCCTCACCCTCACGGCCTTCGCCACCGGCGACGTGGCGCGCTTCGATTTCGCCGCCGTGTCCGACCGGTCATGGATCGCGTTTGGGTATCTCATCGTGATCGGCTCGCTCGTCGGGTTTTCCACCTTCGTCTGGCTGATGAAAAACGTCCCGCCCGCGCTGGCCGCGACCTTCGCCTACGTAAACCCGATCGTCGCGGTGTTCCTCGGTTGGTGGCTGCTCGACGAACCGGTCACCGCGCGCACCTTCGGCGCCGCGAGCGTGATCATCACGTCGGTCATCATCATCACCGTGCAGCGCAACCGACGCGCGCTGACCGTGCCACCGCGGCAGGCGGTGGCGGCAGTCGACCGCGACGCCTGACGGCGCTCAGGCGGTTTCGGCGAGCAAGGCCTTGAGCGTGGCGGCGTCGCGCCGGAAATTCTCCGGCGCCTCGTCGCGCACAAATTCCAGC
>JBMSWZ010000123.1:0-5139 GCA_049425105.1 Cephaloticoccus sp. | reverse complement strand
CGTGACGGCGGCAGCCCCGTCCGGTCGCACGGTGGTCTTTACGTAAAGCGGGCTGGCGGTGTCATCGCCCAGCGGCTGGTCCACGGTCACCGGCTCCGCGAGTTCGCCCATCAGGATCGCCTGGTAAACCTTGCCCACCCGGCGCTGCTGCATCGCCTTCTGCAGCCGGCTCGCGGCGGACGGCGTCTTGGCCACGACGACCACGCCGCTCGTTTCGCGATCGAGTCGAAAAACCAAATGCACATGGGCCAGTCCCAGCCCCTCGCGCACGGCGCCCACAAGGCTCGACCACGGCCCCGCCTTCGATGGATGGCAGACCACGTCGCCGGGCTTGTTCAACACCACGACCGCCTCGTCCTCGTGCAGAATCCACGAGCGCAATTCCTCCGGAGCGATCAGCCGCACAAGTTCCGGCTTCGGCGGACGCGGCGGCCCCGCACAGGCTTTGCGCGCGAAGGCACCCTTGGGCTCCTCACTCATGGCGCCACCTGTTTCAGACGGAAGCGCGCCAGGACTTTTGCCGCGAGCCAGGCCGCGAACACCTTCGGCAGTTTCGACACCAGCGCGGCCCCCACCTTGTTCTTCCATCCCGTAACCACCAAACCGCGACCGTTGACGAGCGCATGCAGCGATTGCCGCGCCACCTCGTCACTCGTCAGGCTCAAGGCCGGATTCACGCTCCCTTGGCGCAGGCCGGCCCGGCGAAAAAACTGGGTGCCGGTCGGGCCGGGACATACCGCAAGGACCTCAATCCCCCGCGGCCGAAGCTCCTCCCTCAGCGCCAGACTCCAGTGGAGCACAAACGCCTTGGTTGCGCCGTAAACGGCCATCCACGGTGTGGGCTGAAACGCCGCCGTAGAAGCGACATTAATAATCGCACCTCCCCGCTCCTGCAAGGCGGGCAGCAAGCGTCCAGTAAGGTCCACCAGCGCCCGCACGTTAAGGTCAATCATCTCAAGGTTGTGCGCTACCTCCGGCTGCGGAAACCTTCCATAACCCCCAAAGCCGCTGTTGTTTATCAGCAGCACCCGCCCAGCCGGAGCCTCCTCCCGCAGCCATGCAGAGACCGCCGCGGCGGCCACCGGCAAGTCGGCCGGACGCGCCAGATCAATTGCGAGGTGACGCAACTTAAGCCCGGCTGATTTAATCGCCGGTTCGGAACGCGAGAGGTTGCAAAAGTGCAGCCCCGGGTTCACGCTGTGAATCAGTCCGATGAACGATTTTCCAATACCGGAAGATCCCCCCGTCACGATGACGGCGGAGAACGATCGCAATCCTTCGCTTAGCGAGGCCATGACATCGGAGAGGGGTTCATTTCCCCGATAGTAACCTCAAACTATGGACGAAAACATGAACAGACAAAACAACCACGAACTGATCATCTCCGGCATTCACCTCGAGCTCACCCCGTCCCTGAAAATCTACGTGACCGAGAAGACGGAGAGATTGTTTCGCCATGAGGAGCGCATCGTCCGCATCCGCGTGGAATTGGAATGCGACAAAAACGAATCCGTTTCCAGCCGTTTCAAAGCCAAAGGCCACATGGTCATCCACGGCCCTGAACTCACCGCCACCGTGTCCGCCGAGGAATGCCACAAGGCCATCTCGCTGCTCACGGACAAACTGGACCGCATGCTCCGGCGGCGCGCCCGTCTCCTGAAGGAGAAACGCAATCATCCGCACATGATCGAATTCGCGGATGTCGCGCTCCCCAAGGCCATCTGATTCCACGCCTCCCGGCGTGCCCCACGAAAACCCGCCCACCCGGCGGGTTTTCTTGCTTCCGGCCCCCGCCCCCCTACGAGTACGCGCGTGATTGGCGACGTCACTTGGTCCACCCCCGGCCGCACCTCGGCCGATTCCCTCCCCCTCGGCAATGGTGACATTGCCGCCAATGTCTGGACGGATGAGGACGGCGACGTCCTCCTCTACTTGGCGAAGAGCGATGCTTGGGATCCGCTGAGCCGGCTCATCAAGGTCGGCAAACTCCGGATCCGCCTCAAGCCCGGCCTCCTCGCCGGGGGGGAATTCGCGCAAAAACTGAACCTCGAAGACGCCTCCCTCATCCTCACCAACGGCAGCACAAAGGTGCGCATGTGGTGCGACGCCCACTGGCCGCGCCTGGTCGTCGAGGTCACGGGCGAAAAGTCCGTCGACGTCCGCGTCGAAGTGGACGACTGGCGGGCCCAACCGCGCGAGTTAGAAGAACGCGAAGTGCACGTGCTCGGCGTCGACCCCGCCAAGACCTACACCACTCAACCCGACATTCTCCTGCCCAAGTTCAAGGACGCCGTCGTGTGGTATCAGCGCAACGAAAGCTCGATCTGGGCCGACACCCTCGACACCCAGAGCCTGGGCGAATTCAAGGCCGCGAGCGCCGACCCGCTGATCGGCCGCACTTTTGGCGGCTACCTCAGCGGCGAAAACTTCAAGCGCCGGGGCAAATCCACGCTCGTGATGGACCGCAATTCCACCAGCGCCGTGTTCAGTGTCACCTTGCTGACGCGGCAGACCGCCACGATCGACGCGTGGGTGGACGAGTTGGCAACCCTGGCCGATCCGGCCCGCTTGCCCTCCCTCTCCGACGCGTGGCGCGATCACGCGACGTGGTGGCGGGACTTCTGGTCGCGCAGCCATATCCACGCCACCAAACGGGACACCGACTGGTGCAATCCGGAGAACATCACCGAGCACGTGAAGTGGCACCGGTTCATGACGGCCTGCACGGGGCGCGGCGCCTATCCCGCCAAATTCAACGGCAGCCTGTTCACCGCAGATTGGGGCGTGCCCGGCGAGGCCTACGACGCCGACTATCGCCGCTGGGGCGGCGGCTATTGGTGGCAGAATACCCGCCTGATCTACTGGACGATGCTCGCCAACGGCGACTTCGAGTTCATGCGGCCCTTGTTCCGGATGTATCGCGACATCCTCCCGTTGGCCGAACACCGCACCGAAAAATGGTTCGGCCATGCCGGCGCCTTCTTCAACGAAACCCTGCTCTTCTGGGGCTGCCTGCTCCCAACCAACTACGGCCTCGACCGCGCAGGCAAGGAGCCCGGGCAAGTCGACAACCGCTACATCCGCCGCTACTGGCAGAGCGGATTCGAATTGATCGCCCTGATGCTGGAGAACTACCGGCACACCGGCGACGAGGCTTCGCTGACCGACGAGCTCCTGCCCATCGCCCGGTCGGTCTTGCGTTTCTACACGCTGCACTACCCCACCGACCCCGAGGGGCGGCTGCTGATCAAACCCGCGCAATCGCTCGAAACCTGGTGGGATACCGAGAATCCGATGCCGGAAATCGCGGCCTTGCACTACCTGCTGCCGCAACTGCTCGCCCTGCCTGACTCGGTGCTCAATGCCACGGATCTTGGCGCCTGGCGCGCCCTTGCCGCCCGTCTGCCGCGTATTCCCATCGGCGAACGTCACGGCGCCCGCATGCTGCTCCACGCCGCCGTGGTGCGCGATACCCCGCACAATTCCGAGAACCCCGAGCTCTACGCAATTTTCCCGTATCACCTGTATGGCATCGGCCTGCCCGATCTGGAGATCGCGCGAAACGCCTTCACGCATCGGACCTTTCCGGACACCGGGGGCTGGCGCCAGGATGCCGTGCACGCGGCTTATCTCGGCATTGCCGACACCGCCGCGTATCTTGCCCACAAGAACTGCGAGGGACCGCATCAGCCGCAGATTCGCTTCAAGGGCTTCTGGGGGCCCAATTACGATTGGATCCCGGATTTTGACCACGGCAGCGTCGCGCACCTCGCCCTTCAGTCGATGCTGGTCCAGACCGTCGGCGACCGCATTTACCTTTTCCCGGCTTGGCCGGACGAGCGCTGGAACGTCGACTTCAAACTGCACCTCCCCGGCCAGACGGTGATCGAGTGCGAACTGCAGGATGGCGAGGTGACGCGCCTCGAGGTTACCCCGGCCGCCCGCCGGCGCGACGTCGTCGTGCTGATCGGCCAGGACAAGGCCCGCGCCGCCGAATTGCCCGCCGTCTGAGCAAACAAAAGCCGCCGGCGTATTGCCGGCGGCCAAAGTGGCGCACCCGTAGGGAGTCGAACCCCAAACCTTCTGATCCGTAGTCAGACGCTCTATCCAATTGAGCTACGGGTGCGTGGAACGTGCGAAAAAGCAGACCGAGGCGGATGAGTGCAAGCGCGAATTTGCACGAAAATGACGGCGTTCAGATCCGGCCGCTGGAACGCCGCCAGTCGATCAACTCGAGCTGCATCAATTTCCTGCCGTTGAAGTGGTTCCAAGTCAGCTTCACGGCCAGATCCAGCACCTCGCCGACCGGCGGTACGCGATCGGCCAACTTCCACGCCACGCCGTGCAGGCGGCGGCCCTGGCGATCCGTGAACCCGAATCGGAAATGCTGCTCCTTGAACACGATCGGGCGCTGCCGCAGCACGATGCCGGCGACCCCAAACACCGGCTCCGGATTGCCCTGTCCGAAAGGATGGAGTGAATCGAGCTCGGCCATGAACCCTTCATTGATCTGCTCGGCCTCGATCCACGCCGACAATTCAAGCTCGGCCTCGGCGATTTCCTGCCCCACATGCGCAAGCACGGCGGCGGCAAAACGCTCCCGAAAGGCGGCAAGCCGGTCCTTGGCTACCGCCACGCCCACCGCCATCGGGTGTCCACCCCAGCTGTCGAGATCGGAAGCACAATTGCCCAGCACCTCGACCAGATTGATGCCGTTGAGGCTGCGGCCGGAACCCTTGGCCAGACCACCGTCGTTACCCAACACGACACAGGGGCGGTTGTATTTGCGCGTCACCCGCCCGGCTACAATGCCGACCACTCCGGGGTGCCAGTTGTCGCTGTAAAGCACGATGCCCTGCGCGTCGGCAAAATCGCGCTCGATCATCCGTTCGGCTTCCTCGGTGATCTGCCGCTCGATGTCCTGCCGCTCCCGGTTGAAATCGTCCAACTGCCGCGCCGTCTCCGCGCTGAACCGCGCGTCGGTGCTGAGCATGAGTTCCACCGAAAGCGCCGCATCGGCAAGCCGGCCACTGGCGTTGATTCGCGGCCCCAGCCGAAACGAAATGTCGATCGGGGTGACCTCTTGGCCCGGACGCACCCCGGCGACATCCATCAGCGCCCGCAGGCCCGGCCGGGTCG
>JBMSWZ010000122.1:0-5201 GCA_049425105.1 Cephaloticoccus sp. | reverse complement strand
GGAAGACCTGGCCGCCGCCGAGATCGAGCTGGCCCAGACGGAAAACTACCTCATGCGCCTGCGCTCGGTCCTCGAGCCCCTGCGCGCCAGCAACGGCTACCGCGCCATCCTCATCGACTGCCCCCCGGCCCTCGGCATGCTCTCGATGAACAGCCTCGCCGCCGCCGACTTCCTCCTGATCACCCTGCAGTGCGAATACATGGCCCTCGAAGGCCTCGGCCAGATCCTGCGCAACGTCGACCGGCTGAAATCCGCCAACATCCACCCGGCGCTCGAACTCGGCGGCGTGGTCATGACCATGTTCGACGTCCGCACCAATCTCTCCCGGCAGGTCGTCGACGAGGTCCGCTCCCACCTGCCCGACAAGATCTTTGAAACCGTCATCCCGCGCACGGTGCGCCTGAGCGAGGCGCCCAGTTTCGGCCAGACCATCTTTGCCTACGACAAACTCAGCCCCGGCGCCTCCGCCTACCGCAACCTCGGTCAGGAAATCATCAAGCGCTTCGGCCTGAAGTGACCGCCCGCCCGCGCTTCTCCGCATGATCGCCGCGCTCAACAAATACCGGCATGTCTTCCTCGTCGGCCTGCAGGGCAACATCGTCTACCGGTGGAACTTCGCCCTGCGCGGGTTCTTCTCGCTGTTTCACCTGATGGTCGTGTTCATCCTCTGGGGCGCGGCGTTTCAGGGTTCGCCCGAGATCGGCGGCTTCGACGTGCGCCAGACCATGACGTATTTCGTCATGCTGCTCGTCCTCCAGTTTTTCATCGGCGCCTTCAACGAGGACTACCAGATCAGCGAGGAAATCCGCAACGGGCTCATCAACCAGTTCCTGCTTAAGCCCATCAATTACTTCCTCTATCGCTTCACCATCTACCTCGCCGCGCGCCTCGTGTCCGGCCTGCTCGTGCTGTTGCCGCTGGCGGTGGCCTTCCCGTTCCTGCACGACTACATCGCGTTCCCCGACGAGGTCTGGCGGCTGCTCGTGGGCCTGCCCGCGGTCCTGCTCTCCGGCCTGATCCAGTTCAGCATCGCCTACTGCTTCGGGTTGCTGACGTTCTGGTTCCTCGAGATCCAGGGCTTCGTCATCCTCTCGCTTGCGATCGAAACCGTGCTCGGGGGCCAGATGTTCCCGCTCGACCTGATGCCCGACTGGGTTTTCCGGCTCTCGCAGTGGCTGCCGTTTTACTACCAGATGTATTTCCCCGCCGCGGTGCTCACCGGCCGCATCGGACCGGACCTCGCCGTGCAGGGCCTCGTCGTCCAGGCCGCCTGGGTCGTCGGTCTCCTGCTCCTCAACCACCTGCTCTGGACCCGCGGCCTGCGCCGCCACACCGCCGTCGGAGGCTGACCATGCTGCGTCACTACTTCCGCATCTGGCTCGCTTCCGTGCGCTACTCGATCACGCGCACGATGATGTTCCGTTTCGACTTCCTCCTGTGGTCGAGCGTCGAGCTCATGTGGATGGCGGTCAATGTGCTCCTCGTCAGCGTCATCTACGCCCACACCGACACCATCGCCGGCTGGACCAAATACGAGATGATGCTGCTCGTCGGCACCTCGATGCTCATCCAGCGCTTCCTCATGGGCTTCTTCTGGAGCAGCCTGTTCGAGCTGGGTCGCAACGTGCGCAGCGGCTACTTCGACTTCTTCCTGGCCCAGCCGGGTAACATCATGTTCATGGCCACCACCCGGAAGCTCGACCTCGACGGTCTCGCCAATTCCCTCGTGGCCATGGCCGTCGTCGGCTACTCGGCGTGGCAGCTCGGCCTGCAGCCCTCGGTGACCGACATCCTGATGTATCTGCTGCTCGTGGGCTGCGGCCTGGTCATTCACTACAGTGCGCTGCTGACCCTGGTTTCGCTGAGCTTCTGGATCACCAACGCCCAGGGGCTGGAGGGCAGCTACTTCACGTTGTTTGAATTCTCCCGCCTTCCGCGCGAGGCGTTCAAGGGCATCACCCAGTTCGTTTTCGTGTGGGCCCTGCCCGTCGTGATCGTGAGCAACGTCCCGGCCCGCACCCTCCTGCACGGCTTCCAACCCGCGCTGGCCCTGTGGCTGGTCGGCGTGGCCGCCGCCTGGCTCGCCCTCGGCACGATCGTGTTTCATCGCGGCCTGCGCCGCTACTCGAGCGCCAGCTCATGAGCGCCACCCTCACCGCCCTCCAGGCCCGCCTCGGCCACACCTTCCATCGACCCGAACTCCTGGAGGTCGCCCTGACGCACCCCTCCGTGGTCAATGAAGACCCCTCCGTCGCGGATTCCAACCAACGGCTGGAGTTTCTGGGCGACGCCGTCCTGCAACTCATCCTGACCGAGGAGTTGTTCAAGCTCTACCCCACCGACCGCGAGGGCGCGCTCAGCAGCAAGCGGTTCTCGCTCGTGAAAGGCGAGTACCTCAGCGCCATGGCCCGCGAGATCGAACTCGCCGCCTGCATCCGGCTCGGGCCGAGCGAGGTCGCCACCGGCGGTGCCGAGCGTGACTCGACGCTCGAGGACGCCTTTGAAGCCGTCATGGCCGCCGTTTACCTCGACGCCGGCTACGACGTCGCGAAAGCCGTGGTCCTCCGCCTCTACGGCGACATTCCCCGGCGCCTCGCGCAGGTGCAGCCCGCCAACAACCCCAAGGGCCGCCTCCAGGAATTGGTGCAGCCGGAACACGGCAACAATGCCCTGCGCTACGAGGTCACCGCCACCACCGGCCAGGCCCACGCCCGCGAATTCGAGGTCGTCCTCCATTTCAAGAACCGGCCGATCGCCACCGGCCGCGGCACCTCAAAGCAGCGCGCCGAGGAAGCCGCCGCCCGGGCGGCCCTCGAGGCGTGGCCGCCCGCCGGCACGCAGTAGGCCCACTCGGTCGTCTCCGCGCCGCGCTTGGCAAGCCGCCATTCGCCCGCACAGTCTTCGCTCCCCTATGTCTGCCGCCTCCACCCGCCACGCCCACACCGGCATCTGCGCCGCGGCGCGCAGCTGCGTGCTCGCGGGGCTCCTGGACCGCCATGCGCATCCCGTTTGGCTGGTCGTGGCGCCGGATCTCAAGGCGGCCGAGCACCTCGCCGAGGACCTCACCTTCTTCGAGCGCACCGCCGGGGCGAAGCGTCCGCCCCTGGATATTCTGCTCTTCCTTGAGTCGATGCCCGACAATCGCGACATGCGCGAGGCCTTCGCCGCCTCCAGCGAGCGCCTCACCGCGCTGTCGAGGCTCCGCACCCGCCGGCAGCTCGAGCGCGCGCCCGACCGGCTCGTCGTGGTCACGACTCCCGCCGCGTTGCTGCAGCCCGTGCCCGCGCTGGAGGAGTTCGCCACCCGCGAGCTCACGCTCACGCGCGGACAGTCCCACCCCTTCGCCGCGTTGCTGGAGCAGCTGCAGGCGCTCGACTACGACTCCGAGGCCGTCTGCGAGGCCCCCGGCCACTACGCCGTGCGCGGTGGCATCATCGACGTCTACCCGGTCACGGCGACCCAACCCTACCGGCTCGATTTCTTTGGCGACGAACTGGAGGCCATTCGCGTCATTGATCCCGTCACCCAGCGCTCCACGGCCACGGTCGAGCGCATCACGCTCTCCGCCACGCCGCGGGTGAAGCTCGCCGAGTCCACCACGGGCCTCGCCGATTACCTCAACGCCTCCGCCGCCTTGGTCTTCATCGAGCCGGCCGCCCTGGAGGAAGAATTCGGCACCCCGGCCGCGGGCGACTTGCAGGCCCTCGTGCGGCTGCGGGAAAAATGCCGCGCGCACTACGGAATGGCTGACCTCGACGAAGCGAGCGGGCTTTTCCACGACGCCAACGGCGAGTCCACCTGGGATACCGAAAGCCTTGTCCACCACCGACGCTACCCCGGCGAGGCGCTCGTCGCCCAGGAGCGCTTGCAGGTGGAGACCGAAGCGCGGCTGCAATTCCTGCAGCAAGTCGCCGCGTGGCGGCGCGAAGGCTACGCCGTGCACGTCATCGTCTCGAAGGACGGCGAGGAGCAACGCACGCGCGAGATCCTCGACGAGGAGGGCCTGGCCAAGGAGATCACGCCCACCTTTCACCGCGGCACGCTCAACGAGGGATTTCGCATCACCTTTCGCGGCGCGGACACAACCGTGAACTGGGGCGCGGGCGGCGCACGTGGCATCGTCGTCGTCACCGAGACGGAGATCTTCGGCCGCCAACGTCAGCGCCGCCCGAACCTCAACCCGCGCGCCGTGGCCCAGCGCGCGCAGATCGACCAGCTCCTCGATTTCGCCGACTTGGTCGAGGGCGACTTCGTGGTGCACCTCCAGCATGGCATCGCGCATTACCGCGGCCTGACCAAGCTCGACACCGCGCAGGGCATCCGCGAGGTCATTTCGCTGGAATTCGACGATCACGTCACGCTGCACGTGCCGTTGCAGGAGTCGCACCTCATCAGCCGCTACGTCGGCGTGAGCAAGATCCGCCCGCAGCTGGGCCGCATCGGCAGCAATCGCTGGGAAAAAACCCGCAAGGCGGCCGAGCGCGCCACTCTCGACCTTGCGGCCGAGCTTTTGCGGATTCACGCCGCTCGCGAGGCCCAGCCCGGCCAGGCCTTTCCGGCCGACACGACCTGGCAGAAGGAATTCGAGGCCTCCTTCCCCTACACCGAGACCCGCGACCAACTGCGCGCCATCAACGAGACCAAGGCCGACATGGAACGCACGCGGCCGATGGACCGGCTCATTTGCGGCGACGTGGGTTTTGGCAAGACCGAGGTGGCCGTGCGCGCCGCGTTCAAGGCGGTGCAGGGCGGTCGGCAAGTGGCGGTGCTTGTGCCCACCACCGTGCTCGCCCAGCAGCACCTCAATACTTTCCGCGAGCGCATGGCCGGCTACCCGATCGCGGTGGAGATGCTCAGCCGCTTCCGCACGCGCCAGGACCAGAAGAAGATCCTCGCCGCCGTCGCCGCCGGGCAGGTCGACATCCTCGTGGGCACCCACCGCCTGCTGCAAACCGACGTGGTCTTCAAGGACCTCGGCCTCGTCGTCGTCGACGAGGAGCAGCGTTTTGGCGTGAAGCACAAGGAGCGGTTCAAGGCGATGCGCGCCACGGTCGATGTCCTGTCGATGAGCGCCACCCCCATCCCGCGCACGCTCTACATGGCGCTGACCGGCGCCCGGGACCTGAGTGTGATCGAGACCGCCCCGACCAACCGCCACCCGATCCAGACGATCGTCAAGACCTACGACGAGAAGAACGTCG
>JBMSWZ010000121.1:0-5233 GCA_049425105.1 Cephaloticoccus sp. | reverse complement strand
CATCATGGGGGCGGGCTTGACCTTGGCCTTGGTTTCGGCGGCGACCTCGGGATCTGGCAGCTCGGTCTCAATGCCGGCAAGCGGGAACTCCTTCCGCAGCGGGTGATAGGGGTAGCCCTCCCACATGAGAATGCGGCGCAGGTCCGGGTGACCCTCGAAGCGGATGCCAAACATGTCGTAGGCCTCGCGCTCGTGCCAGTCGGCCGCCGGCCAGAGGCCCGTGGCGCTGGGCACCGTGGAAGCTTCGTCGCCGCCGGTGCAGGCCGCGGCGACGCGGACGTAGGCGTGGGCCGTCGTGGAGTAGAGGTGATGGACGGCGGTGAACCGCGGGCTGGCGCCCTCGGCCCAGTCGACGGCGGTCACGTCGACCAGCATGTCGAAACCGTGTTCGTCGCGCAGCGTCTGCAGGACGGCCAGCAGGTCGGACGCAGGCACGTCGAACGCCGGGTGGTCGAGGCTGGGGCGCGGGGTCACCGCGGGAAATTTGGCTTGGATCGCGGCCGTGGGATCGGCGGAGGTGGTGGCGGACATGGGCGCGGATTCCGGAGGATCAGGCGGTCAGGAGGGTCTTGGCGGAGCGTTCCTTGCCGACCTTGGCCTGAAGCTTCATCAAGGCGTCGAGCAGGGCCTCCGGGCGCGGCGGGCAGCCGCTGATGTAGACGTCGCCCGGCACGATGCGGTCCACGCCCTGCAGCGTCGCATAGCGGCGATACATGCCGCCGGACGAGTCACAAGCGCCCATGGCGATGACCCATTTCGGCGCGGCCATCTGGTCGTAGATGCGGCGCAGCGAGGAGGCCATTTTGTAGGTCACGGTGCCGGCCACGATCATGCAGTCGGCCTGCCGGGGGGAGAAGCGCATGACCTCGGCGCCGAAGCGGGCGATGTCAAAGCGCGAAGACGCCGTCGCCATGAGCTCAATGGCACAGCACGCGAGCCCCATGGGCATGGGCCACATGGAGTTGTTGCGGATCCAATTGATGACCGCATCAGCGCGGGTGACGATGGCCTCACCCTCCACCTTGCTGTTGTAGGCCAGTTCTGTGTTGGAAGATACCATGGACAAAGGGACGGTTCGTGATGAACGGAATCCCTTTGAGGGTTACGGTCCGCTCCGAGCCGTGCAAGTGTCATTTTCCATAAAAGTTGCGCACGCGAAAAAACCGCGCGGATTTGCCATTGACCCGGGCCGCCGGGAGCCGCTTTTCTCTCCCCTCGCTCAACCGCGGGCAGGCCGTTTTGGCCGGCCCGACGGGCAACCCGGAGAGGTGGCAGAGTGGTCTAATGCGCTCGCTTGGAAAGCGGGTGTAGGCTTAAACCTACCGGGGGTTCGAATCCCCCCCTCTCCGCCATGCTTCTCTCTGCGAGCTTCGCATGGCACGGCCAGCCCAGACCAAAGACCCGTTGCCCCCCATGGCAAACGTCCGCGCGAAGCATGCCCTGCGAAGCCTTGGCAAAGCAGGGCCCGACCACGTGCTGAGCCGCCGCGGCTACCACACCCGGCTCGTCCGGGTGGAGATGACCGGCAAGAACGTCGGCCATGCCGTTTGTTACGTCGACGACGAGGCCAAGATCCGCGAATTGCTCACCGGATTTCTCACCGCCAAAGGTTACCGCGTCACCACAGCCGCAAGTGTCCACGAGGCCGTGCGCAAGGCCCAGGCCGACCCGCCGAACCTGCTCGTTTCCGACCTCCAGCTCGAGGACGGCGACGGCTTCGAAATCATCACCCGGATCAAGCGCGACCGGCCCGACCTGCCTGTGATTCTGCTCACCGGCGTCCTGTTTGACGAGGAGGTGGTCGACAAGGTCATCCGCGAGCTCGTCACCTGCTACTTGGAAAAGACCCCCCCGCTCACGAAAATCGGCGACGCCATCAAATCGCTGCTGCCGACCGAGCCGGCCGCCTGAAGCCGCCGGCCCGATTTCGAAGAATTATCCTCGTCCGGCCCGGGCCTTTTTGGTCTCCTCCCGCCTTCATGCCATACAAAATCCCTTCCAAGCCGCGGATCCTGACCACCACCGTGGGCTCGTATCCTGTGCCCGACTGGCTCGCCGCCCTGCCGAGCGAGCAGGCGGTGATCGACGCGACGCGCGTCGTGTTCGACATCCAGCGCCAGGTCGGCATCGACCTGCCCACCGACGGCGAACTCTACCGCTTTGACGTCAACCACCCGGACACCAACGGCATGATCGAGTATTTCATCCGTCCGATGGCCGGCATTTCGTCCGTCGTCGGCCGCTCGGTCACCGAGGAGTTTACGCGCCACCAGCCGATGGGCTTTCGCCGCAAACCCGCCGGCATCGTCACCGGCAAGCTCGGTGAAGGTTCACTGAACCTCCTCGCCGACTGCCAGCGCGCCGCGGCCGTCGCCGGCGGTCCGTTCAAGTTCACCGTCACGAGCCCCTACATGCTCGCGCGCACGCTCCTCGACCACCACTACGGCAGCTTTGACGAGCTGACCATGGCGCTGGCCGAGGTCATCGCCGCCCAGATGCCCGGCCTCCCCGCCGCCTGCGTGCAGGTTGACGAAGCCAACATCCCCGGCAACCCGGCCGACGCGCCGCTGGCCGCCGCCGCGATGAATGTCGTCCTCGACCGCATCGACAAGGGCACCGAGCGCGCCGTGCACTTCTGCTTCGGCAACTACGGTGGCCAGACCATCCAGGCCGGCAACTGGAAGAAGCTCGTCGACTTCCTCAACGCTCTGCACTGCGACCACCTCGTGCTCGAGCTGGCCCACCGCCCGAAGAGCGACCTCGAGGCCCTCAAGCACATCGACAAGAAGATCGCCCTCGGCGTCGGCGTCGTGGACATCAAGGTCAACCACATCGAGACCCCTGACGAGATCGCCGCCAACATCGAGGCGGTCGAGAAGAAGGTCGGCGAAGGCCGCGTCCGCTGGGTGCACCCCGACTGCGGTTTCTGGATGCTCAAGCGCAGCATCTCCGACCGCAAGATCGAGGCCCTCGTCCTCGGCCGCGACAAATACCTCGGCCGCTAAACGGCCGTCGTCGATTTATCGCATCAAAAGCCGCGTCGAAAATCGACGCGGCTTTTTTGTCGCGCGGGGACTCCGATCCCCGCCTTCGGCGTTTTCGTCTTTCGGCGGCGGGTATCGGAATCCCCGCCCTACAAGTCAACCCACCACCTTCAGCGCCACCGCCGCCACGCGGTCGGCCGTCTCATCGAGCGGACCGGTGGGAAATTCGCGCAGGCTGCTCGACGTGTGGTTGTGCATCGGTTTGAGCCACTTGGCCGGAATTGCCGCATCACCATGCCGCACACCCCACAGGCTGCCGCAGGTCGCGCCGTTGCAATCCGTGTCAAAACCCGCCTGCACCGCGAGCCGGATGGTCTCGGAAAAGTCGTCACTCCCGCCCAGCAGGGCCGCGGTGACGACCTGCGCGTTCGAGATCGTGTGACACCAATCGTGCTGGTTCAGCTCGTCCCACTCGGCGTGAATGCCGTCGATGAGTTCGGCGTGCGTGGCCCCGGCCTCGTGCGCGGCGAGGATGCGGGCAACGCCCGCGTGCAAACGTGACTTCCGCGGAATCTGGGCGAGTCCGGCGCGGATGATTGCCGGCCACGTCGGCAGCACGAACGCCGCCGCCAGCATCGCCGCCACCCACATCTCGCCGTAGATGCCGTTCTTCACGTGGCTGATCGAGGCGTCGCGCCAAGCCCACTCCGCCGCCTGCGCGGGATCACCCGGGGCGGCGTAGCCGAAGAAGTCCGCGCGGATTTGCGCGCCGATCCACTCGCGATACGGGTTGCGCCAGGTCGCGCTCGACGGCGGCAGGCAGCCGTCGATGAAATTGCGGTAGGCCACGCGCTCCGCGGTGCAGGTGCTCAGCAACGGCAGCTGCCCGATCCACAGGCCCGCCATGTCGGCGGGAGCAAAGTCCCGTCCCTGCCGCTCCATCACGAGCAGGCCCAGCAAGGTGTAGTTGATGTCGTCGTCGCCCGGGAATCCATCCAGCCGGTTGATGTAGTAGCGCGCCTGCCATTCGCGCACGGGGCGCTTGCGTCCACCGGCGAGGATTTTTCTCAACTCCGCCGCATTCGGTTCCCGCTGGTAAGTCTGCAGCGGCCAGTTGCCGGTATGCTCGGCGTAGGCGCGGATCGAGGCCCGGTCCACGCATTCAAAAGGCTTCCCCAGCAGACAGCCGGCCACGCGTCCAAGAAAACCGCCGCGCACGCGCGCCGTGAGCGCCCGTTTCGGGCCGCGCCACGCCGGCACGGCCGCAGTTCGCGCGCGCTGGCGGCGGATCCCCGCCAAGTCATCCGGCTCGACGAAAGCGTAATCCCGCCGCAGCGGCAGCGTCTGCACCTGATCGATCAACGCCATCGCAGCGGCGAACCATTTTTGCCCCCGCTGGCCGGTGAGCATCGTCTCCATGAATCCCGCGTCAGGCTCGATTTTCAACAGGCGCGCGAATTCGCGTTCCACCGAAGAGAGATCGCGTCCCTCCTCGCGCGCCTGCTTCAACTCGGTGACGAGATCGCAACCATAGAGCCAGCATTGGCGGTTGGCCCAAGGGGCGAATTGCGCCCACTCCTGCGGGCCGGCGACATGCGGGGATGACATGGCTGCCGCCATCATCGGCCGGCCAAACCGTGTCAATCACCAGGTCGCCAGGTGGACGCGCCGGTCCCTCGGCGCGTGAAGCAATGGGCACCGGGACGTGCCCGTCCACCTCAAGTCAAATCGCGCGCGAGTTTCACCAGCGCGCGCGGCAATTCGTCATAGACGCGGGCATACGGCAGCTCGCCGGTCACCAGCGGCACGAAGTCACCGGCATACCCCGCACGCTCGGTGGCGGCGCGGTCCGGTGCGTAGCCGGTGCCGCCGACGAGGCTGATCACCCAAGTGTGGGCATGCGGCGATCCCGCCAGCACCGGCGCCTGCAAACTGTGATAAACTTCGAGCCCGCATCCGAGCAGCGCCACCGGCCCGATGCGCAGGCCATGCACGCAGACGCTGGGGTTGGGCGGCGTCAGGCCGCGGAAATCCGCGCGCACCGCGCGCAGGCCCTGCAGCCGCGCCATCTTCATGCCATTGGTCGTGAGCGGCGTGTCGCCGACGAACGGCGCATCAACCGACCGGTACACCCGCTCGAGAACGTCGGCGTCTTCGGTCAGCACCGACACCACAAAGTGCGGGCTGTGCTCATTACATAGAGCAACGGCCGCATCGACATCGTCGACGATGAGGAGGGTGAATTCTGG
>JBMSWZ010000120.1:0-5254 GCA_049425105.1 Cephaloticoccus sp. | reverse complement strand
CGCGGCCGGGCCGGACGTAGAGCTCGATGTGCGGTACGTTGATGCCGAGGATGGGATAATAGTGTTCTTCCAGGCCGGTGCGCTCCTCGTCGACCTCGGGGGTCCACTCCTGGAGAGACACGACGAGGTCGATGCGCTTCTCGTGGCGCACGGACTTGATGCCGAACATCTCGGCGATGTTGATGATGCCGATCCCGCGGCATTCCATCCAGCCGCGGTTGAGCAGGCGGCTGGTGGCCATGAGGTCGCGCTCGTCCCGGCGCCGGATGACGGTGAGATCGTCGGCGACCAGCGAATGGCCGCGTTCGATGAGCGCGAGCGCGCATTCGCTTTTGCCCACGCCGCTGGTGCCGCGCATCATCACGCCCACGCCCTTGATGTCGAGGGTCGTGGCGTGCTCGGTGGACGTGGGCGCGAACTCGTTGTCGATGCACAGCGTCGCCAGGTTGACGTAGTTCATCGTGATCAACGGCGTGCGGAAGAGCGGCAGCTTCATTTCCGTGGCCACCTCCAGCATGGCCTTGGTCGCATGGTAATTGCGCGTCAGGACAAGGCAGGGGATGTGGCGCTTGACGATCTGCTGGAGGATGGCGCGCTGCGCCTCGTGCGAAAGCGTCTTGAGGTAGGTCATCTCGGCGGAGCCGATGACCTGGATGCGCTTGTTCGCGAAATATTTTAGGAAGCCGGTGAGCGCGAGGGCGGGGCGGTTGATCGAACCCTCCTTGATCAGCCGGTGCATGCCGACGCCCTCGGGTGTGACGAGCTCCATCTTGAGCTTCTCGCCGTAGCCGGCGAAGAAGTGTCCCACCGTGATGCCGTGAACGTCCTTTTGCATGCGGATCAGAGGTTGAAGTCCTGGCCGAGGTAAAACTCCCGCGCCTGGGGATCGTTGATCAGGAAGCTGCCCGTGCCCTGGGTGAGGACGCGGCCCTGATGGATCAGATAGGCGCGGTCGACGATGCGCAAGGTCTCGCGCACGTTGTGGTCGGACACGACCACGCCGATGCCGCGCTGCTTGAGCTGGAGGATGAGTTTCTGCACCTCGGCGACGGAGATCGGATCGATGGCGGCGAACGGTTCATCCATTAGTAGAAACTTGGGCTGCGTGACGAGCGCGCGCGCGATTTCCAGCCGGCGTCGCTCGCCGCCGGAGAGCGTGAAGGCCTTTTGTTTGGCGACGTGGGTGAGGTTGAGCTCCTCGAGGTGGTGCGAGACAAGGGCCTTGCGCTCCTTGCGGGGCGTGCCGATGGCCTCGGCGATCGCGAGAATGTTTTCCTCGACCGTGAGCTTGCGGAAGACCGACGCCTCCTGCGGCAGGTAGCCGATGCCGCGGCGGGCGCGCTCGTGCATGCGGAGTTTGGTGATGTCCTGGCCGTCCAGCTGCACGCGGCCCTTGGTCGCGGGCACGAGGCCGACGATCATGTAAAACGTCGTGGTCTTGCCGGCGCCGTTGGGCCCGAGCAGGCCGACCACCTCGCCGGCGGCGAAGGACAGGTCCACGCCATCGACGACGTTGCGGGCACCAAACGTCTTGATGAGTCCCTGCGTGGCGATTTCGGCCGTGGCGGCGGTGGTGCTCATCGGTCAGGGCTGGGGGTTGCCGTCCGGGGCGGGCGCGGCGGTCTCGTCGAAGCCGAGGTCCTTGATGGCGGGCAAGACGATGCGGGAGCGCTCAGTTTCATTGCCCTCGATCACGGCGCGGCGCTGGCCGCGGTAGAGCACGAGCCGGGGGCCCGTGGCGATGTATTCGTCGTCAAAACTGCGGACGACCGGATCCTCGCTGAGGACGATGCGATCCTCGCCCGGAAAGACCTCGGCGCGGCCGCAGGTGGCCTCGCGGTCGCCCTGCTCGATGCGCACCCGGCCGGTGGCGACGAGCGACTTGAAGTAGCCGTAGGACCCGAGGGTGGACGAGGGATCGCCCTTGCGGATGGCGACGACTTTCAGGAAATCGCAGGTGAGCTTGATGTTGTTGCCGGTCACGACGACCTGGTCGCGAAAGGTGGCGATGGTCTCGGTGTCGGAGCTGATGGTTTCCGCGGGGCCCGAGCACTCGATGACGGTCGGCGGCGGCTCCGCCGACTGGGCGCGGAGCAACGGGGCGGCAATGACAAGGCCGGCGGCGAGGGAAGAAAGGAGACGATTCATTTGAGAATGTCGGGTAGCTGGGCTTGGAACGTTATCCGCGCGTGCGCGGCGATGGAAATCTTCTTTTGGTGATGATCATAGGCCCAGTTGGTGCCGGTGATCTCCAAGTCGTCGCGCAGGACGCGCACCATGCCCGGGCCGCGAATGAGCCCGGCCTCCAGCTCGGCCGTGGCCTCCGGGCTCAGGATGATCGTCTCGACCGCGTCGCGCGCGGAGCCGTCGAACAGGGTCAGGTTGAGGTTGCTCAGCTCGATGGCATCGGTGCCCACCAGGGCCTGGGCGCCTTGGATCAACATCGAGCGGTGGCCGTCCTTGGTGAAGGTGGGCAGGCGGAAGTTGCTCACCGGGGCCTGGGCGCTCACCGACGGACCGGCCGCGGCCGGGACGGTCGCAAGCAGGACGGCGATGGCGCAGCGGGCAAACATGGCTCAGGCGGCGGGAGTGCGGGCGGCGAGGATATGTTCGCAGATTTCGCGCACTGCGCCGCGGCCGGCCTCCCGGGTGGTGACATAGCGGGCGGCCCCGAGGGCCGCGGGCATGGCGGCGGGGACCGAAACGCCGATGCCGGCCCACGCGATGGCCGGGGCGTCGATATCATCGTCCCCCATGTAAACGCACGCGCTGGCGTCCACCTGCAGCCGTCCGGCCAGTTCCTGCAGCGCGGCGAGTTTGTCGGTGCGGCCCTGGATGAGGTGCGGCACCTTGAGCTCGGTGGCGCGTCGGGTGGTGGCCTCGGACGCGCGGCCGCTGATCCAGGCGACGGCGATGCCCGCTCGGTTGAGGCGCACGAGACCCATGCCGTCGAGAATCGAGAACACCTTGGCCTCGGTGCCGTCGGACGCGATCGACACGGTGCCGTCGGTGAGGATGCCGTCGACGTCCATCGCGAAGAGGCGGATGGCGGACCAGTCGGCGGTCGTGGGCGTGGCGGGAGCGCTCATGGGGTCAGTCGAGCCAGCCGAGGATCGCCTCGATGACGGCATCCTCGGAGGGGCGGTAGGCTTGTTCGAGTTCGCCGGCGAACGGCACCGGCAGGTCGAGGGCGCCGACGCGCAGCGGCGCGACCTTGAGTGCGCGGAAGCATTGCTCGGTCAGCCGGGCGACGAGCTCGGCGCCGAAGCCGTGGGTGCGGCGGCCCTCGTGGAGCACGACCAGCCGCCCGGTGCGGGTAAGCGAGGCGGTGATGGCGTCGAGCTTGAGCGGCGAGAGCGCGCGCAGGTCGAAGAGGTCGAAGCCCAGTTCGTATTCCTCGGCGAGGTAGTCGCAGATCTTCGCGGCGCGGCCGACCATCTCGCCGTAGGTGACGACGGTGGCGAAGTCGCCCTGGCTCAGCTGGCGGGGCTCCCAGACCTTGCGGTAATCGGGGTTCCAAGCCACCGGCTGCTTCTTGCAGCGGTAGAGCGCCTTGTTCTCAAACACGATGACGGGATTGTCGTCCTCGTAGGCGGCGAGCAGCGCGTCGAAGGCGTCCTGCGGCGTGCTCGGGTAGAGCGCCTTGAGGCCGGGATACGACAGGAAGCTCGTCTCGAGTTCCTGCGAGTGAAACGACCCCAGCTGCACGGTGCCGCAGGGGAAACGGAAGACCAAGGGGCAGGCGGCGCCGGAGCGGAAGAAGAACGTCGCGGCATTCTGCGTGATCTGCGTGACGGCCTCGGTGGCAAAGTCGGCGAATTGAAATTCCTCGATGGGCCGGTGGCCGTTGACGGCCATGCCGATCGCGTAGCCGGTGCAGGCGCTTTCCGCCAGCGGGGTGTTGAAGACGCGGGCGCGGCCGAATTCGTCGAGCAGGCCCTCGGTGACCTTGAACGCGCCGCCGTAGCGGCCGATGTCCTGGCCAAGCACGAGTGATTCCGGGCGTTCGCCGAGGATCTTGCGGTGCGCGGCGTTGAGCGCCTGGGCAAAATTCATCGGCTCGGGTGCGGCGGGGGTGGCCGCCCAGGGCAGCGGGCCGGGATCCGGGGCGAAGAGTTCGTCGGCCATGCCGGCCGGGTGGGGCCGCGGAACCGGCAGCGACGTTTTCACGCACGCCTCAAGGAAGGCGTTGAGCTCGGCCTCGAGGGCGTCGAGCCTAGCGCCATGGCCCGCCTCGGCGAGCTGGGCGCGGAGGCGCGGCAGCGGGTCGCGGGCAAAGAACGACTCGCTTTCGCCGGGCTTCAGGTAGTCGCAGGTGTCGTAGGCGGCGTGGCCGCGCAGGCGGAGGGTGTTGACCTCGATCAGGACGGGGCGGGAAGTTTCGCGCACCTTGGCAATGGTCGCGCCGAGGATGCGGGTGAAGCCCTCGACGTCGGTCGCATCGGCGGCAAAGCCTTCCATCCCGTAGCCCGCGGCGCGTTCCCAGAGTTTTACGTCCGGGGCGAACTGTTCCTCCAGCGGCGTGGAGTAGGCGTAGCGGTTGTTCTCGATGACGAAAACGACGGGCAGCGAGAGCAGCGAGGCGAGGTTGAGCGATTCATGCACGTCGCCGGTGCTGGACGAGCCGTCGCCGAAGAAGGCGAAACCCAAGGCGTTGTGGCCGTGGCGGCGCTGTGAATCCACGGCACCGATCACGTTCGACAGCATGATGCCGAGGTGGCTGATCATGGGGAGCGAGCGGTTGGCGGGGTCGCCGTGGTGGATATTGCCTTCGCGGGCCTTGGGCGGGCTGAGCGCGTTGGCAAAATACTGGTTGAGGTGGTCGCAGAGGTGGCCGCTCCAAATCAGGTGGCTGGAGAGCCCGCGGTGGCTGATGCAGATGACGTCTTGCGCCTTGTCGGCGAGGAGCGCGACCGGGACGCCGACGCCCTCATTGCCCATGCCGCCGGTCACCGTGCCCTTGATCAGGCCCTGCCGGAAGAGGTCGAGAATGCGGTTGTCGGCGGCGCGCGCGAGATGCATCCAGGCGTAAATGCGCAGGAGCGTCGCGTCGCGGTCGGTTTCCAAGTCCCCGGGGCGCAACGAGCGGTCCGCAAGGATCGTCGGAGGGTTGGGTAAATCCATGTTTGCCAGAACGGTGGCGGGCCGTTCTGGCGCGCGCAAGGGCAACATTTGGGCCGCGGCGCGGGCGGTCAAAGCGCCAGCGACTCCCCGGGGCGAAGCGGTTTGACGGCGTGGCCGGAGCGGCCCGCCG
>JBMSWZ010000119.1:0-5263 GCA_049425105.1 Cephaloticoccus sp. | reverse complement strand
GATTCCAATCCCCGCCTTCGCTCACATCACGGCACAAAAGGCGGGGATTGGAATCCCCGCCCTACATCCAAACCTTACTCCGACGCCTGGATGCGCGCGGCCTCGGCTTCGAGGCGCGTCACCAGCTCGTCCATCTGGTCGACCACCGCTTGGATGGTCTCGCGCTTGTTCAGGTCGACGCCGGCCTTGAGCAGCTGGTTCATCGGCTGGTCGTTGCCACCGCTTTTCAGCAGCGTGAGGTAACGCTCGCGCGCCGCGGCCTGTTCCTCGGCGGTGCCGGCGGTCATGGCCTTGAAGAGCTGCGCCGAGGAGGCGAAGCAGGTGGCGTATTTGTAGACGTAGTAGGGCGAGTTGAAGAAGTGCGGGATGCGCGACCACGTGTAGCGGTAGAGCTCATCCTTCTCGATGGCGTCGCCGTAGTAGTCGCCAAGCAGGCCGTAGTAGATGTTTGAGAGCGTGTCCGGGGTGACGGGCTGGCCCTTTTCCACCAGCTGGTGCGCCTGCCACTCGTAGTCGGCGAAGAGCACCTGCGTGTAGAAGGTGCCGACGATGTTGTCGATCGCGTGCTGCAGCAGGAGGAAGCGCTCCTTCGGGTCGTCCGTGCGGCTCAGGAGCAGTTCGAGCAGGAAGCGCTCGTTGGTGGTCGAGGCCACCTCGGCGACGAAGATCGTGTAGCTCGCGGTGGCAAAGGGCTGGTTCTCATACGACAGGACCGTGTGCATCGAGTGGCCCGCCTCGTGCGCGAAGGTGAACACCGCGTCGAGCGTGTCGTTGTAGTTCATCAGCATGTAGGGACCGACGCCGTAGACGCCGGCGCTGTAGGCGCCGCTGCGCTTGCCGTCGCTCTCATACACGTCGAGCCAGCGGCCGTTGAGCAGTTTGGCCATCTTCTCGTGATACTCCGCGCCAAGCGGCAAAACGGATTCCAACACGGTCGCCTTCATGGCGTCGTATTCGTAAGTGCGGTCGTCGTCGAGCAGCGGCCGCGAGCCGTCATAGAGGTGGTAGGTGTCGAGCCCGAGCATCTTCTGGCGGACCTTCACGTAACGCTGCAGCGGGCCGGTGCCGGCGCGCACGGTTTCGACCAGATTCTGGTAGACGGACTCCGGGACGTTGTCGCCGTCGAGCGCCGCCGCCAGCGTGGTCGGGTAGCTGCGGGCCTGCGCGCCAAACCAATCGCGCTGCAGGATGCTGTTATAAATCGCAGCGTAGGTGTTCTTGTTCGCCGCGTAGGTCTCATAATGGCCCTTGAACGCCAGGGCGCGGTCGGCCTGCGCCTTTGCCGTCGTCAGGGCCTCGGTATAGCCGCCATAGGAAACCTTGACCTCGCGGCCGTCCGACAGCTTCACGGTCGGGAACTGCACGTCGGACGTGCTCAATTCCTGATAGATGTTCGCCGGCGTGCCGCTGAAGCGGGCCGAGAAGGACAAGAGCTTCTCGCCATCCTCGTTCAACGTGTGCCCGGCCTGCCGGTAGGCCTCGGTGATCGGGAAGCGGTAAGGCTCAAGGCGCGGCTCGGCGTTGATCCACTCCATCACGGTCGCCTCGGGCAGGGTCAGCAGCTCGGGCGTATACCAGGAACTCGCGGTGCCAAGTTTGGCGAAGACCGCCATCACGCGCTGAAAGCGGCCGGAAATGTCGGTGTTGCGCAAGTCGACGTCGCGCTGCAGCTGCGGGTAGCGGTAGACCTTGTATTGCAGGCGGCCGATCTCGTCGCCGAGTTCGTTGACCTTCGCCAGCGCCTCCGGTCCGTCCTTCAACGTGCCCTTCAGCGCCGCGTAAGTGTCGATGTAGCCCTCGAGCACCTTCAGGTCGGCCTCCCACTCGTCCCAGGACGCATAAATCGGGGCGAAATCCCACTTGTAGGCGTCGGGGATCTCGGCGCGATTGCGGGTCTCGGGTTTGGCGCCCAGGGACGGGCTCATCGCGGTCAGGGTGATCATGCTCAGGCAACAGGTGAGAAAGCGCGCGGGTTGTGTCATAACCCCGAGCTTTGCACCCCGGCCGGCGGTCGTCCAGCGCCGACTAGCGCAAGAGGAAACCTTCCAGCCGCGCGCGGAGCGCACGGTCCACCCACCAGGCGCAAAACTCAATCGAACAAGCCGCGCTGCTGCAACGCATCGCGCTTGCCGCCGTCGAGCGTGCTCAGCGCCAGCAATTGGCCGACCGACAACTCCGCCCACGCCGGCGCCGCCGCCAAAGCCCGCAGGAGCACCGCGCCCGCGAGCGCATCGTAAGGCGCGGCGTGGAAACGCCGCCGTTCCGCCGGACACAATTCCGCCGCCGCGGCGTCGACCGCGTCTTGCAGGCCACACGCCGCCACGAGTTCCGCCAGCCCGTAGGCCGCAAGTCCCGGGCGCGCCTGCCGGTAGAGCGCCCCGGTGTCGATCCACGGACCCCAGTCCGTCGACGACTGGCCGGGCCGCGCGAAGTCCGGGGCCTGCCGCGGATAGGGCCAAACGGATTTGAGCAACGAATTCTCCGCGCCCGCGAAGTGCGCCGCCAGCGGACCGGATTCGCGCCAGCTTGCAAACCGTGCAAAATCATCGGCCAGCGGCGCGGCCCCGGCCAGGGCCGTTTCATCCAAACCGTGCACGGCCACATCCTCGCGGCGCAGCCGGCCGGTCGGCCGGCACCGCCGCGTGTGCAGCGCCGCAATCTCGCCGCCGCGCAGCTCCACCACGCCGTATTCCACGATGCCGGAGGCGATGCTGCCCTCGAAGTCGACGAAATGGATGCGCTGCTCGGTCCAGGTGGTGGCCACGGCCTACACGGAACACACAGAACGGCGGCGAACGCAGCTTTTTTTCCGTGTCTTCCGCGGATTCCGCGGGCATCACTGCGCACGTGGACCTGACCCCGTATCGCGATTTCCTGCCCCAGCTGGCCGCCGCCAGCGCGGACTTCATCCGGCCTTACTTCGCGAACCCGGATCTCGTCGTGGAAACCAAGTCCGACGCCACGCCGGTCACCGCCGCCGACCGCGGCGCAGAGGCAGTCCTCCGCCGGCTGATTAAGGCGAAGTTTCCCGCCCACGGCATCTTCGGCGAGGAACACGGCAGCGAGAACCCGGACGCCGAATTCGTCTGGGTCCTGGACCCGATCGACGGCACCAAGAGCTTCATCACCGGCGTGCCGCTCTGGGGCACGCTCATCGCCCTGCTGCACCACGGCCAGCCCGTGCTCGGTTGCATCAACCAGCCCATCCTCGGCCAGCAGATGATCGGCGACGGCACCACTACCACGCTCAACGGCCGGCCGGTGCGCGCGCGCGCCACCACGCGGCTCGCCGACGCGACTTATCTCACCAGCGACCCGTTCAACTACCGCCAGCGCCTGAGCGCCGGGGCCCATGACCTGATCGCCCGCGCCAAACTTGTGCGCACTTGGGGCGATTGCTACGGCTACCTCCTCGTCGCCGCGGGCCTCGCCGATGTCATGATCGATCCGATCATGAACCCGTGGGACATCGCCGCCCTCGTGCCCGTGATCCGCGGCGCCGGTGGCATCATCACCGACACCCAAGGTAACACTCCTTACCCCGCGGAGAGCACCGTCGCCTGCGCCACCCCTGAGCTGCACGCGGAAGTGCTGGCCGGGCTCAAGGCGTAACGCCCCAAGTTGCCTGCTCCGCGGCGGGGGCGGCGCGGCTCCACCCCGGAGCGCCAGCGTCCCGCCGGCTACGATTTCCAATTCGAGCGCACAGCACCAAGGCCCGCTTGCCTCAACCGCAACGCAACCCTTCCCCAGGGGGACGCGGCGCCCGCGCCGCGTTTCCGTTCCCCTCACCCCCGCCACGCCCGCAGTCGCGCCGCGGTGATCAGGCACACGCAGTTCGACCCGTCTTCCGTTGTCAGCCACCGGGGCTGCAATTTTGCGAACTCGCGGTCCATCGCCGGCCCCAGCCCGCCGACCTCGATTAGCACGATGCCGTCCGGCGTCAGCCGTTCCCGCGCCTGCCGCAGGAGCTTGCGGATGATGTCTAGCCCGTCGCGCCCGCCGTCGAGCGCGAGCCGCGGCTCGCGGGTGAACTCCACCGGCAGCCGGTCGCAATGCGCGCTCGGCTCATACGGCGGGTTGCTGAGGATCACGTCGTATTTCACCGGCGGCACCGCCTCAAAGACATCGCTGCAATGCAGCGTCACCCGGTCGCCGAGCCGGTGCTCGCGCAAGTTGATCTTCGCCACCTCAAGCGCATCGGCGGAAAGATCCACCGCATCCACCTGCGCCTTGGGAAAGTGTTTCGCCAGCAGGATCGCCAGACAGGCCGAGCCGGTGCACACGTCCACCACCCGGCGCACGCGCTTGGGATCCGCCACCAGGTCGTCGAGCTGCTCCGGGATGATCTCGAGGAAATAGCTGCGCGGAATCAGCACGCGTTCGTCCACGTAAAACCGCAGGTCATTGAGCCAGGCCTCGCGGGTCAGGTAGGCGGCCGGGGTGCGTTCCACCACCCGGCGGCGGAAGACGTCCGCCAGTTTCTTCGCCTGCGCCACGCTTAACTTTTTCGCCAGCACGCGCTCGTCGCTATCCATCGGCAGCCCGAGCGTGTGCAGGATCAGGTAAAGCGCCTCGTCGTGCGCGCTGATCGCGATCTGCCCGAGCGCGAGGTCGTGCTCGGCATACAGCGTCACCGCCGCCTCCAGCCACTCGCCCGGCGCGCGCCACGGCTCCGAGCCAGCGAAAGGATCGACCGGGCGACGGGGCATGGGGTCAGACGGCCAGTCGTTCGTAGACAAACATCATCGGCGAGGCGACCACGCTCATCGCCAGGCCCAGCAGCATCCGGAAAGCCGGGATGTTGATCGCCACGATGATGATCAGGAAGCTGAAACGGGAGATGTTGTAGAACGTCTCCTCGCTCATCCCGACCACGTGCCGCAGCACTTGTCCGCCGTCGAGCGGCGGCAGGGGGATGAGGTTGAACACCGCCAGCAGCACGTTGACGCCGATGAGTTGGACAAAAATTTCCGCCGTGCGCGGCTCCCATTTGAAGACGAGGCCACCCACGATGGCCGCGATCATGGCGAGGCCCAGGTTCGAGCCCGGCCCGGCCAGCGTCGTCAGCAACTCGTCGCGCTTCCGGTGGGTGAAGTTGGACGGGTTGATCCGCACGGGCTTGCCCCAGCCGAACAGCAGGCCGCCGGGAAACACAAAGATGCACAGCAGCGGAAAGACCACCGAACCGAGCAGGTCCATATGGGCGACTGGGTTCAACGTCACCCGGCCCTCGCTCGCCGGCGTGTAGTCGCCAAGTTTGTCC
>JBMSWZ010000118.1:0-5316 GCA_049425105.1 Cephaloticoccus sp. | reverse complement strand
CCCCCCCCCCCTACCTTATGCTTCACCAAGCTTCACTCGGTCAGCTTTGAATTCGGAACCAAGAGGTCCGATTCCTGTTTTCCTGGCTTCTGAATTCCAAATTCTGACTCCGTCTCTCCGCGGCTCTGCGTGAGACCCCTCACACAATACGCGTCTCGGCGTTCCACATGTCGGCGTTGGGGCCGAGGGCGGCCTTGAGGTCGGCGGTGGCGGCGTCTAGGGCCGCGAGCGTGCCTTCGTCGAGCCGGAGCTCGGCGGACCGCAGGTTGGCCGCGACTTGGGCGGGATTGCGCGCGCCGAAGATAACTGAGCTGACGCCGCGTTGATGCAGCAGCCAGGCTAGGGCGACGTCGCCCATCGGCTCGCCCAGCGCGTCGGCCACCGCGCGCACCTTGGCGATAGTCGCGAAGGTAAGGGCTTCATGGCCGGCATCGCCGTGGCGCGAGAGCTCGTGATTCGGGGCAAAGTGCCGCGTGCGGTTGCGGCCGGCGGGGACGGCGGATGCGTCGCGAAACCGGCCGGTGAGCAGGCCTTGGGCGAGCGGGCTGTAGCAGAGGATGCCGAGGCCTGCGTCTGCGCAGGCGTCGACGATCGCAAACTCGATCGCCCGCCACAGGAGGTTGTAGGCGAGTTGGTTGGTGACCCAGCCGGTGCCCGTGGCGCGCAGCCGGCCGAGGGTCTGCGGGCCGCAGTTGCTCACGCCGAGGGCGCGCACCTTGCCGTCGGCGCGCAGTTTTTCAAAGGCCGCGATCGTGTCTTCCAGGGGCGAGCCCGGCGGGCACCAGTGGATTTGCAGCAAGTCGAGGCAGGCGGTGTCGAGCCGCCGCAGACTCGCCTCGCACGACGCGATGGCGGATTCGTAGCCGAGGTTGCTGCCGCCGACCTTGGTGGCGAGCAACGCGCGGTCCCGGCGGCCGCGCAAGGCCCGGCCCGTGATCTCTTCGCTGCGGCCGTCGCCGTAGCCTGGTGCAGTGTCGATAAGCGTGATGCCGGCGTCGAGCGCGGCGTGAATCGTGGCGATGGAGTCGGCCTCGTCCTGCGGACCCCAGAGCGGGCCGCCCGCCATCGCCCAGGTGCCAAGGGCGAGACGGGAAACGGGCAGCGGCAGGGAGTCGGTGGAGGGAGTCATTAGCTTAACCGTGTGGCTGAGGGGAAAGGGTTCAACTCTCGAACGTATTGGGTCTCACGCAGAGGCGCGGAGACGCAGAGTCGGAGGCCGGGTAAAGATTCAGAAGCCAGGAAGCCATGAATCAGAAATCGTGGTTTCGTGGCTTCTGAATTGGGACCTGACTCGGTGGCGCCTGAGGTAGGGCGGTCTGTCCCAGACGGCCGGAATGTTCCGATGCGCGGCGCGCTGGGACAGCGCGCCCTACCTCGGAGTCTTACCTCTGTGGCTCTGCGTGAGCCCAGTCAACTCACGTCGCCGCGTCGTAGCCGGGGGGCGTGACGGGGAGGATGAGCGGCTCGCCGGCGGCGTAGTGGCGGAGGTTGCGCAGGGCGTGGCGGCCGGCGTCGATGTAGCGGTCCAGCGTCGGTCCCGCGATGTGCGGCGTGAGGCTGACATTGCGGAGTCCGCGCCAGCCGCTGTCGAGCGGCATGGGTTCCTGCACGAAGACGTCGAGGCCCACCTGGATATTGCCCTCCTGGGCGACGCGCAGGAGCGCGGCTTCGTCCGTGATCGCGGCGCGGGCGACATTGACGAAGACGCCGCCGGGTCGAATGAGGCGAAGGATCCGCTCGTCGACGGTGCCGCGGGTGGCGTCGATCAACGGCGCGAGTTCCACGATCACGTCGTTGTCGGCAAAGAGCGACTCCAGCGACTTGGCCGGTTTTGCGCCGGTCGCCGCGCTGGCGGCGGCATCGAAATCCGGCGCGAAGACCGAGACGTCGCATCCAAACGGCACGATGAGTTTCAGGAATTCGCGGGCGACACTGCCGTAGCCGTGCACGCCGACGCGGCGCTCGAAGAGCGAGCCGACTTCCTCCCAGCCGTCACGCCAACCCTGCTCGTGATGAATCGAGAGCTGCCAATGCCGGTCGCGCCGCAGGCAGGCCAAGGTGTGGAACAATGCGCACTCGGCGACGGTGCGGCTGATGATGTTGGCCCAGTTCGAGACGAGTAGCCCGGCTTCAATCTGCTGCCCGGTGACGAGGCGGCGCACGGAGCCGGTCACGTAGCAAACATAGCGCAGGCGTGCCGGCAGTGGGTCGGGCAGGCCGGCGGTTTGCCAGCAGGCGAGAATCACCTCGGGATCGCGGCGGGTAATCTTGGCCTTGAGGCCATCGACCCCGAGTGTCGTCGGGTCAATCAAGGCGAAGTTCGGGCTCAGCGCCTTCACGGCGTCAAACAGTTCGCCGGGGAAAAACTTTTCCTGTTCGAAGGGCGTCAGGATCGCGAGAAGGGAGGAGATGGGCATGGGGAAGGGCGTGATAAACGAACCAACGGGAAAACGAACTATTCTGTCATTCTGAGCGCAGCGAAAAATCCAGTGAAACTTCCGCATGCGTCCATCCTGCTGGATTCTTCGCTGCGCTCAGAATGACAGCAGGGAGGGGCAACCACATGCGGAGGGCATAACGACAGATGATCGGGTAACGACGACTGGGCGGGTCAGTAATAGAGCCAGTAGCGGCGGGTCTGTTGCTGGTAGACCTTGGCCTTCGCGCGCCAGTCGGCGAGAAAGGCGTCGACGTTGACGCGGGCGCCGTCGCGCCGCAACGCCTCGAAGAAATCGGTCGAGCCCATGTGGATCAGCATGCGACGCCGGTCGGCGGCATCGGCGGCGGCAAACGGATTCGTCGGCTCGTATTTGCACGCGAGCCGCATGAGATGGAAATTCAGCGCGGTGGGCCGCCAATCGGAGTAGTCGGTGACCTCGACGTAGAGGCCCGTGACGGGCTTGCCGTTGCGGTCGGGCACGCTGATGCGGCGGTAATTGAGGCCGGGCAGATTGAGCGCGCGCAATTCCTGCTCAAGCGTGGCGTCCTTGATGCGCGGGTGCGAAATGCCGCGGAAGGGATAGAGCGGGCCCGGAAATCCGTGGCTGAACTGGCCGAGCTCCGTGCCGAGGCCGGTCATCGGGTAACCGATCACGGCGGCGAAATCCTGGATGTATTGCGACGTGGGAATCCACTTCAACCCGGTCTCGGGCCAGCGCATGCTGCGTCGCCAGCCCTTCATCGAAATGATGGTGAGCCGGCCGCGGCGGCGGTCGGCCTCGGAAACGTTGATGCCCGTGGAGCCGGGGACCTGCATCACGCCCGGGGCCTCCTTGGCCATCCGCGCGATCTCGCCGATGGTGAGGCCGTGGACGTAGGGCGCGCGGAAGGCGCCGACGTAGCTTTTCCACTGCGCGTCGAGCGGCGGGCCGTCGACCTTGAGGCCGCCCAGCGGGTTGGGCCGGTCGAGCACGATGACCTCGACATCGTTCTCAAAGCACGCGGCCATGGTGTAGAGCATGCAGCTGACGAAGGTGTAGCTGCGCGTGCCGATGTCCTGCAGGTCGATCACCATGGCGTCGAGGCCGGTGAGCATCTGCTTGGTCGGCTTGCGGTGGGCGCCGTGCAGCGAATACACGGGCAGGCCGGTGCGCGGATCAACGGAGTCCGCGATGTCCGTGGCCGCCTTGAAATTGCCGTAGATGCCGTGCTCCGGGCCGAAGAGCGCGACCAGTTTCACGCCCGGGGCGCGGCGCAGGACGTCGATCGAGCTTTCCCCGCGGCGGTTCACGCCGGCGGGATGGGTGAGCAGGCCGACGCGCTTGCCGCGGATCGGCGTGAAGCCTTGGGCCTCCAGCACGTCGATGCCGAGCATCACGGGGTAGATGCGCTCCGCGCCGGGCGGTGGCGTGGGCCGTGCCGCGGGCGCGGTCGGCGTCGCAGTGGCGAGCGGCCGGGACGGCGCGGCGGCCGGCCGGGTCGGGGCCTGCGTGGAGTTGCTGCAACCGAGCAGTCCAACCAGGAGGACAAACGGGGTCACCAAGTGATGAACGGGCGACAGGCGCGGAAGACCAAGCATGGGTGCGCCTACTGTGGGGGACCGGTGGGCGTCGTCGAGCGGGAAGCTTTCTTCCGGTGCAAATGTTTCGGTCCAAACCGCTCCGTTAGAATGCGCCAGGAGGTGTCCAGCGCCACGCCGAGCAGGGTGCCGATGAGGGCGCCGCCGATGACGAGGGCGTTGATGGCGGACCCGATGCGCCGGCCCCAATGGATCTCGCCGTCCGCGTCCACCGTGGGTTCGGCCGGCTTGAACCGGTCGCCCATCGCGTCGGTGGTGATCGCGTCGATGTCCGCCTCGACCGGCATGGCTTCGCCAAAGCCGACGAACTGCACGACGGATTTCCCGAGCTCGTAGGTGGCGTAGTAGATCGGCGCGGCCGTGACGGGATTGGTGATGAACTGGAGTCCGCCGAGCACCATGAAGTTGGCGCGCAGCAGCACCGCGAGGATGAAGGCCGCCGGCAGCTGCACGCCCATCACCGGCATGACCGCGAGAATCGAGCCCGCGTAAAACGCCGGGCGCAGGTGCGGCAGCCGGAACGACCAGAGGTAGGAGCGCTGCCGCGCGAGGTCGGCGAAGCGGCCCACCAGCGGGTAGCGGTGAAACGCAGCGCGGCGGGGCACGAAGCGCAGCAGCTGTTTCCAAAGGCGGAAACGGGCATGGCGGTCGCGGCGGGCGTGCTCGTCGGTCATGGGGCGGCAAACGTGGTTTGGACGGCCTGTTTTAGCAACTGCGGCGCGGCCGTCAGCGCCTCGGCCAGCGGCATGCCGGCGGGGGTGATGGCATGCAAGTGCAGCGCCGCGGGCGGGTTGGGAGGCGGCGCGATTTGCCCGGCGAACACATGCACGGGTTTGCCCAGGGCCAGCGCGCGCAGCGCGAGCGCGCCCGGGCCCTTGCCGCTCAGCGAGCTGGCGTCGAACCGGCCCTCGCCGGTGATGACGAGGTCGGTGGCGGCGAGCTTGGTCTCCAAGTCGAGCCAGGCCGCGACGAAATCGGCGCCCGGCAGGAGGCGCGCGCCGGCCGCGGTCATGAACCCGAAGGCGATGCCGCCGGCCGCGCCCGCACCGGGAGCGGCCAAGGCAGACTCCGGGGCACCGGTGTGGGCGCACAGCATTCCGGCGAGGCGCGCGGCGGCGGTTTCCATGCGCGGGAGGTCGGCGGCGGCGAGGCCCTTCTGCGGACCATATACGGCGGAACAGCCCTGGGGGCCGAGGAGCGGATTGGGGACGTCGCAGGCGATGCGGATCACCGGCGCGTGCACGCGGCCCTCGAGTTTTTGGATCTGATCCCATGCCGCCGGCACGGGGAGCGGCGCT
>JBMSWZ010000117.1:0-5339 GCA_049425105.1 Cephaloticoccus sp. | reverse complement strand
GACGTGCCTCCCGCCGACCTGCCCGACGCGCTGCGCCGGCTGCACGCCCGCGGGTTTCACGGCCTCAACCTCACCGTGCCGCACAAGATCCTCGCGGTGGCGGAGGTCGAGCAGATCGATACCGCCGCCCGGCCCGTCGGGGCGGTGAACACATTGCGGCGCACCGCCACCGGTTGGCACGGGTTCAACACCGACGGCTACGGCCTCGCCGCGGCGGTGCGGGAAACCCTCGGCCTCGAACTCGCCGGCCGGCCCGTCGTGCTCCTCGGCGCCGGAGGCGCCGCCCGCGGCGCGGCCGTCGAGTGCCTCCAGCGCGGCTGCGCGTCCCTCTGGATCGCCAATCGCACCGCCGCCAATCTCGACGCGTTGCTCGCCGCCCTAGGCCCAGTCGCGGGGAACATCCCGCTGCAGGGGTTTTCGCCCGCCGCGGTGCCACCGGGCTTGCCGGCCAACGCCCTGGTGGTCAACGCCACCTCAGCCGGCTTGCGCGAGGACGACCCCGCGCCCATCGACCTAGCCGCCCTGCCCCGGCCCGCTGGCGTCTACGACATGATTTACAACCCGCCGCTCACGCCGCTGCTGCGCGCCGCCGTCGCCCTGGGCCTGCCCCAGGCCAATGGCCTCGCGATGCTCGTGCACCAAGGGGCCAAGGCATTGGAGATCTGGAGCGGCGTGCCCGCCGATCGCGCCGCGCCGCTGATGGCGCAGGCGCTGGCCGACACCGACTGAAGCCATGTTCGACTTCACCCTCATCAACGCCGAGCTGCCGTGGTTTTTCCCCGTGGCCGTCACCCTGTTTGGCGCCTGTATCGGCAGTTTCCTCAACGTCGTCATCTACCGGGTGCCGGCCGGCCTGTCGGTGGTGACGCCGGGATCGCATTGCGCCTGCGGCGCGCCGATCGCGTGGTATGACAGTATCCCCGTCTTGAGTTGGTTTCTGCTGCGCGGCCGCGCCCGTTGCTGCGGCCGGGCCTACAGTTTTCGCTACGCGTTCGTCGAGCTGCTGACCGCGCTGCTCTTTCTCGTCTGCTGGCTGCAATTTGCCCCGACCAAGGCCCTTGCCGGCATGGTGTTCGTCAGTCTGCTCATCGGTGCGACGTTCATCGATCTGGATCACCTCATCATCCCCGACGGATTCACCATCGGGGGCGGGTTGGTCGGGTTGGTGCTTTCGTTGCTCCTGCCCGCCCTGCACGGCCAGGCCGAAGGGATCTTCGTGATCGACAGTCTGCGCGCCGTCGTTGCGGGCACCCAAGGTCTGCTGGTCGGCTCTGGCCTCGTGCTCTGGATCGCCCTGACGGCGGAGGCCGTGCTAAAGAAGGAGGCGATGGGCTTCGGCGACGTAAAATTTGTCGGCATGATCGGCGCGTTCTGCGGCTGGCAGGGCGCCGTGTTCGCCGTGTTTGGCGGTGCCATCGTGGGCACCATCTGGTTTACGGTCGCGCTGGTGTGGCAGAAGCTCGCCGGCAAACCCGCCGCCGTCGCGCCCCGCGCGGAGACCCCCGAGGGCGAGCCGGCCGAACTCGGACTCGGCGTGCACGTGCCGTTTGGCCCAATGCTCGCCATCGCCGCCGCGATCCACTTCCTTTGGGCCGCCCCTCACGTCGCCGCCTATTTCTCCTCGCTCGCCGAACTCCTCTAGCCCGCCCGCCTGATGCATGACTCCCGCCACCTCGTCGTCGGAAACTCCTCGGATGATCCGTTTGCCATCGATGTCGCCTACGCCATGGGCCAGCAGGAGGACGTCGCCGACCTCATCAGCCTGAAGCAATTCGCGAACTCCGAATTCTGCCCGCGCTTCATTTCCGACGAACAGGACTTCACCGCCATTGGCGCCAAGCTCGCCGGCCGCAGCGTCGTCATCGTCAGCACGAGCAACCTCGCCCTCAGCCGCCAGAGCCTGACGATGCGCACCTTCATGATGGCGCGCGCCGCCAAGGAAAACGGCGCCGCCGAGGTCATCCTCGTCGAGCCCGACCTGTTTTATTCCGCGCAGGACCGCGGTCCGCGCGCCGATCTCGGCCGCACGTCCTTCACGCGCACCGAGAAGGACCTCAAGAAATTCGACGGCCAACCGTTCACCGCCAAACTCTATGCCGAGATGCTCAAGCTCTCCGGCGTGGACCGCGTGTTCACCGTGCACAATCACTCGCACTCCGTGCAGTCCACCTTCGCGGAGATCTTCGAGGGCAAGTTCCACAACCTGATTCCCTACGACATCTACGTCGATTACCTGCGCAATTCCGACATCGTGCACTTCGACGCCGACGGCGAGGGCCTGGCGCTGTGCGCCCCGGACAAGGGTGCGCGCGACTTCGTGGAAGAGGTCTGCAAACGCCTCGGCCTGCCGAAGGTGAAGGTCATCCTCCTCGAGAAGGAGCGCTCGGGCGAACGCAAGGTCAGCATCCACGTCCACGGCGACAGCCAATGGGGCCTGGGCGACATCGCCGGGCACGATGTCGTGCTGTTCGACGACATGGTGCGCACCGGCTCCACCGTGGTGCAGGCCTGCCAGGTGTTGAAGGCCGCGCGGCCGCGCAAGACGGTGTTCGCGCTCACCCACTTCTACGCCAGTGAGGAAGGCCGCATCAAGATGGCCAGCACCGCCATCGACGAGATTCTCACGCTCAACACCATTCCGACCGTGCTCAACCGCGACATCCAGGGTCGGCTGCGCAAAAAGATGGTCGTGCTCAAGATCGAGCGCTGGCTCGCGCGCAAGCTCTGCACCACCCTCGGGCTCGATCCGCGGCAGATGGACGAGAGCCTTTACGCCATCGACATGTCGTCGAAGAACCTGCGGTGGAAACAGAAGATCTGGCTCAGCGAGCAGCTGAAGCTGATCAATCCGCGCTGAGCACCGCCGCGCCGTCGCCGGTGCGGGTCTGCAAAATTTCCAGTTCGCCGCCGAAGCGCGCCGCGTAGGCCCGCGCCACCGCCTGCGCCTGCTCGTCGCCGAACGCCGCATCCGTCAGCGCCATCGCCGCGCCGCCAAATCCGCCGCCCGTCAACCGCGCGCCAAACACGCCGGGGGTCGCCGTCAGCGTGTCGACCAGGAAGTCCAGCTCGGGTGTGCTGTTCTCAAGCAGATGCTGCGAACTGCGGTGCGACGCCGTCAGCAGCCTGCCCGTCGCCACCAGGTCACCGGCCGCGAGCGCGGCGCGCGCCGCGGTCACGCGGGCGATTTCCTCCACGATGTGAAGCGCCCGGCGCGCCTCCACCGGCGGCAAGGCGTCCACGCGCGCCGCGAGGTCATCCGGTGACAACTCCACGAGCTGGGTCACGCCCAGCAAGCGGGCCGCCGCCATGCATTCGCGATGGCGCGCCGCGTAGAAGCCGTCAACCAGCGCATGCTTGGTGTGCGTATTTAAAATCCAGATCCGCGCCTGCGCCGGCATCGGCACGGTGGCAAATTTCGGTCCGCGGCAGTCGACAAAAACCAGGTGATCCTTGCGACCGAAGCCCGACACGCCTTGGTCGAGGATGCCGCAGGGCACGCCGACAAAATGGTTTTCCGCATGCCGGCCGACTTTCACCACGGTTTCGCGCTCCGGGTGCTGGCCGGTCACCTCAAGAAACGCCAGGGCCGACGCCAGCTCGATGGCCGCGCTGCTGCTCAGCCCTGCGCCCGTCGGCAGATCGGACACCGCCAAATAATCAAATCCCGCCGGCGCCTGCAGCCCGAACTCCGGCAACGCGGCCAGCACACCCAACGGATAATTCGTCCACGCGGCCTCACCGGTTTGCGGTGCCACTTTATCAGCGCTCGTTTCGACTACTCCGTCGTTGAGTTCGCTCGCAAACCGGCGTTTTCCATCATCCCGCGGCGCCAGCCCCACCCACAAGCCGCGATCAATCGCCGCGCCCAAGACGGTGCCACCGTTGTAGTCGGTGTGATTGCCGATGAACTCGATGCGCCCGGGCGCGCGGGTGATCACCGTCGGACCGCGACCAAAGACGGCATGAAATCGGGTCAACAGGCGTTCGCGCGGGGAAGGTTCGGGACGGGACATGACAAGAGATTCGGGAGACTCGCCTTGCCGGCCCTTCACGAGGACTTCGAGCAAATAATGCATCGCCGCCTCGCGGGTCACGCCGCGTGCCGCGGCGAGCTGCGCCGCGCGCTTCTGCAACTGCGCCGCCATCACCGCCGCCGCCGCGGGTTCCGCCCCCAGGCGCTCGCAAAGTCGGGTGAGTTGCTCGAGTTCGTTCACGCCGATTCCTCCACTGCGACTTCGGGGGCGCCGCCCGCGGTCAGCGCAAGCCGCCGATCGCTCGGCAAATGCAGCAACGTCACCAGCGCCAAGCCCTGCCAGCCACCCGCCGTCGCCACGGTGGAACGAACTTCCGCCGCGGCGCGTTCGCCGGCAAACAAGGTCGCGGGCACGGCAGGCGGCGCACCGCTTCCGTGCACCGGCCGGAGCTGGCGGCGCACCTGCCCCATCGCCTGCAGTCGCGCCATGACTTCCTGGCCGAGGTAGCAGCCTTTCGTGAACGACACCGCGTCGCGTTCAAGTCCGCCTTCCTGCGGCAATTCGCCCGGTCCAATGTCACGCGGCACCGCCGGAATCCCGGCCGTCACGCGTCGTGCCTCCATCACCGCCGGCGACAACGCGCCAGCGGGATCGAGCCCGGCGATCACGTCCATCAGCCCCGCGCGCGGCGCCACCCATTCCCAGTGCGCCATGGCACCACGCCGACCGCGAAAGAGAAATCCATCCGGCAGCTCCGCCCGCACTTCGTCCGCCGGCGCCTCCGTGACCCACGTCACTCCCGCCCACGCCGCCGTTTCGTCCGTGATCACGACGTCGTCAGCGATGAGAAACGATTCCAGATGCGCCTGGATCGCTGCCGCCGGCGACGCATAACTCCCGAGGAAAAACGTTTCCTCCGCCGCGCGAATCACGAAGGCGTCGCCCTGCACGCGGCCCTTGTGATTCAGCCAAAGCCCGTAAACCGCCGCGCCCGGCATTAGATTCCTTAAATCGTTAGTCAGCTGACCTTGAAGAAACGATAATGCGTCCGGCCCCGTAACTCGCAGCCACGACGCAGGTTGCCAAAGAAAATGCCCGCTATAGGTGAATTTTGGCACAGATTTTTATTCCAATGGTTAAAAATAGGTTACGGAAAAAAGTGATAGTTTTTGATAACTATATGTTGACGGTGGCATCCGGAAAGCTATCGATCAACTCATCAATTCGAACACTTCTCCCGCCTAGCGGGAGTTTTGGGGTAACTAAGAAAGCAAAGGCCGGTCGCTTAGGGGTAAGCGACCGGCCACTTTTTTTGTCCGAATTCGAAGGCGTCAAGAACCGGGAGGAAAAGAGGCGAGGCTTGGG
>JBMSWZ010000116.1:0-5368 GCA_049425105.1 Cephaloticoccus sp. | reverse complement strand
GTCGCGACCCGCTACGACAATCTCTGGAACCTGCCCATGCCCTACGTCATGGCGATCCACCAAGCCCCGACGGACGGAGCGGACTACTCGGTTTATCCCTTCCACGTGGAATTTCATCCGCCGCTGCGGAAGCCCGACACCCTGAAATACCTCGCCGGCCCCGAGGTCGGCGGCGGCTCGATGACGAATGAGTCCAACCCCGACGAAAAGGCCGCCGAGTTGAAGGCGGTGTCGTCGGTGCACTATCGGCGGGCGGGTGGGGTGGTTTAACCACGAAGACACGAAGGGCACGAAGATGACGGAGGAGGAAATGGCCCGGGAGGTGGTGGATTCGGCCTTGGCCGTGCATCGGGAATTGGGGCCGGGATTGTTGGAGTCGGTTTATGAGCGATGCCTGGCTTACGAGCTGACGCAGCGAGGCGTCGGGGTGGAGCGGCAGAAGAAACTGCCCTTGGCCTACCGCGGTTTGCGTTTTGAAGCGGGCTACCTTCTCGACCTGTTGGTCGGCGAGCGGATTGTGGTGGAGTTGAAGGCCGTGGAGCGGATAGAGCCGGTGCATGAGGCCCAGTTGTTGTCCAATTTCCGGCTGTCCGGCCTCCACCTTGGCTTTCTGATCAATTTAAATGTGCGTCTGATTAAGGAGGGCATCCGGCGCTTCGTGCTTTGACCTTGGTGCCCTACGTGTCCTTCGTGGTAATTCCCATCCCGTGAACCCCAATCTCGAAACTGCCCGGAAACTCCTCTGCGCCTTGCAGGACCATATCCGCGACACGCTGGTGGCGGCGCGGGCGAAGAGCGCGGCGTCGTTCGCGAAGATCGCGGCGGTGACGGCGGCCGATACGATCTACCAGGTCGACAAGATCACGGAGGACGCGATCTTCGCGTGGTTCGAGGCGCACTGGCCGCAGCGGTGGCCCGTGCAATTGGTGATGGAGGGCATCGAGGACGGAGAGGAAGTGACGTTCCCGCGCGGCACGCCGGTCGCAAAGACGATTTTCAAGTGCATCATGGACCCGATCGACGGGACCCGGAACCTGATGTATGACAAGCGGAGCGCGTGGGCGCTGGCGGCCTTGGCGCCGCAGCGCGGGGCGAAGAACACGCTGGCCGACATCACCGTGGCGGCGATGACCGAGCTCGCCACGAGCAAGATGTGGCGGAGCGACCAGCTCAGCGCCGTGCGCGGCCGCGGTGTGGTGGCGCGGGCCTTTGACCTGCGCGACCGCCGCTGGACGACACTCCAGCCGCGGCCCTCGCGCGCGAAGAACTTTGAGCATGGGTTCGCGTCGATCGCGCGGTTTTTCCCCGAGGGCAAGAGCCTGCTCGGCCGCATCGAGGAAGACCTGTGGGACGAACTCGGCCTTCTCGGCAAGCGCGGCGGCCAGCTCGTGTTTGACGACCAATATATTTCCACCGGCGGCCAGCTCTACGAGTTGCTGATCGGACACGACCGCATGCTCGGCGACATCCGTCCGCCGGTTTACGCCAAGTTGTGTTTCGGCAACGCGTCGCTGTGCTGCCACCCCTACGACATCTGCACCGCGCTGATCCTGCAGGAGGCGGGCGGCGTGGTGGAGACGCCGGACGGCAAGGCCCTGCGCGCGCCGCTCGACACCACCACCCCGATTGCGTGGATGGGTTACGCCAATCCCACGCTGGCGCGCACGGTGCGGCCGCTACTCAAGCGGCTGCTGAAAAAACACTGCTGACCATGGCACGCGTGATCGGAGAGGCGCCGGGACGCCTGGATTTCATGGGCGGCGTGGCCGACTACAGCGGTTCGCTGGTGCTGGAGATGCCGTTGAAGCTGACCACGCGCGTCACGATCACCGAGACCGAGTGCCCCGAACTCGTGTTCGTCAGCAAAGCCGAGGGCGCGTGCACGCTGGCGCCCGGCACCGATCCCGCCGACGCACCCAAGTGGGTGCGTTACCCCTATGGCTGCCTGTGGTTGTTTTCCGCGGCGCAGCGCTGGCGGCCGCGTGCCGGACTGCGGTTCGAGATCACCTCGCGGGTCCCAGAGTCGATGGGCGTGAGCAGCAGCGCGGCGCTGGAGGTGGCGACGCTGCGGGCCTTGGAAAAGCTTTCCGGAAAGGCGTTCACCGGCACGAAGCTCGCGCTACTCGCGCAACGCGCGGAGAACGAGATTGTCGGCGCGCCCTGCGGCTTGATGGACCAGCTGGCCTCGGCCTACGGCGTGCGCGGCGCGTTGCTGCCGATCTTGTGCCGGCCGGATATTCTCGGCGAACCCGTGAAGCTGCCGCCCGGCGTGATCGCGGTGGGCTGGCCGAGTGGCGTGAAACATGCCGTGTCGGATTCGCCCTACGCCACGGCGCGCGCCGGCGCGTTCATGGGCCGGAAGCTCATTGAGGTGGGGACGGGTCGCAAGCTCGCCCACGCGGCGGAGCTGGCGCCGTCCGCGGTGCGCGCGCTGGGCGCGGAGGTGCTGCCGGAGACCATCACCGGCCGCGCCTTTCTGGACCGCTGTGGCGGGGTGGATGACCCGCTGTCCAAAATCGAAGGGCGGCGGACCTACGCGGTGCGCGCGGCGGTGAGTTTCCCGGTGGAGGAGAGTCATCGCTCCCAGGTGGCGGTGGCGCTGCTGCGCGGCGACAAGGCGCGGCACCGAAGCGACACGCTGGCGGCGCTCGGCGAATTGCTTTATCAGTCCCACGCCGGTTACTCCTCGATCAGGCTCGGCTGTCCGGAGACCGACGAGATGGTCGCGGGCGTGCGCCGCCTCGGTCCCGGGAAGGGATTTTTTGGCGCGCGCGTGAGCGGCGGCGGCAGCGGCGGGACGGTCGTGGTGCTCCTGCGGCGCGACGCCTTGCCGGCCTTGCGCCAGCTGGCGCGCCGCTTGCGGCGGCCGGACACGTTCCTTTACTGACCCCTCAAGATGACGATCATCGGCGTGGACATCGGCGGGACCAAGTGCGCGCTCAGCGTGCCGGAAGGCGCGGCGGGGGTGCGCGAGGTGGCGCGGTTCAACACCACCGACGTGCAGGGCACGCTCGACCGCATTTACGCGGAGATTCGCAAGCTCGGGCCGGGACCCGACGTGATTTTCGGCGTGTCGTGCGGCGGCCCGCTTGATGCCAAGCGCGGCCTGATCCTCTCGCCGCCGAATCTCCCCGGCTGGGACCGCATCGCCATTTGTGACGAGCTGGTGAAGCGCTTCGGTGGTCGCGCTTATCTGATGAACGATGCCAATGCCTGCGCGTTGGCGGAATGGCAGTTTGGCGCGGGCCGCGGTTGCCAGAGCATGATGTTTCTCACCATGGGCACCGGCATGGGCGCGGGCCTGATTTTGGACGGCCGCCTTTACGAAGGCGTCAGCGGCAATGCCGGCGAAGTCGGCCATCTGCGCCTGACCGCCGAGGGGCCGGTGGGCTTTGGCAAAGCCGGCTCATTCGAAGGCTGGTGTTCCGGTGGCGGCATCGCGCAGCTTGCGCGCCTGCGCGTGCCGGCCTTCGTGGGGCAGTCGCTGCTGCAGCAACTCGCGCCCGAGGAACTCACCGCGCGGGCGTTGGGGGAGGCCGCGGCGGCGGGGGATGCGCTCGCGCTCTCCATCTGGGGCGAGGTGGGCGAGCGGCTTGGCGAGGCGCTCAGCCTGTTCATCGACCTCGTGAATCCCGAGCGCATCGTGATCGGGAGTATTTTCCAGCGTTGCGAAAAGTTCATCGTCCCGACCATGCGGGCGGTGATCAACCGCGAGGCGTTGCCGGACAGCGCGCGGGACTGCGACATCCGCTCGGCGGAGCTGGGCGACGAGATCGGCAGCTGCGCGGCGGTGGCGATCGCGCGGTATTACGCCGCCACCTGACTTATGCCCTCCGCCCCCACCACCGCCCGGCGCGCTTTGTTCTTCGACGCCGGCGACCTTGAACGCATCCGCGCCAACACCACCGACCCGCGCTTCGCCGCGTTTTGGCAGGCGCAACTCGACGCCGACGTGGTGGCTGACACGAAATTTCTCACCACGGAACTGCGGCTCACCAACCACGTGGTGCACCTGCTGCGGGCGCAGCGCATTCTCGAACGGTCGTCCTTCATCTACCTCGTGAACGGGGACGTCGCGCAGCTGGCGCTGGCGAAACTCGCGATCCGGCGGATGCTCGACTACCCGGAATGGGACAGCTTCATCGAAGGCGGCCGGCAGATCCTGGGGTTGCAACGCGCAACCGAGGGCACCGTGGCGCTGTTGCAGGCGATCCAATGCCTGGGCGACGCAATCTCGGACGCCGAGGTGGCCGAGATCGAGGCCGCGATCCTGGCCAAGGGCGTGCCGGCCTGCTGGACGCCCGTTTATGGCATGAAATACCCGGACCGCGTGCAGGGTTGGGGGTGGAATCCGCGCAGCGAGGTCGACGAATTCCGTCATCTCGATCTTAAGCGCTGGCCGCTGATCCTCAACGCCACGAACCTAAAGATCATCCCCACGGCCTGTCTGGGCATTGCGGCGTGTTGGTTTCACGGCCGCGTCGCCGAGGCGGAGGGGTGGCTGGAGCTGGCCCGTTCCAGTGCGAGGGCGTTTTCGACGATGTATGGCAGCGACGGCTGTTACGATGAGGGTGTGAGTTACTGGGGCTATACGACGCTTTATCTCGCGCTGTTTGCCGACGTACTCTGGCGCACGCTGGGAATCGATGACCGCAACCTGATCAACTATCCCGGCACGGTGCGGTACGCGCTGGGCAACACCATGCCGACGCGCGACAGCGGGCGGGCGGTGGCGGACTTCACGCACGTCAAGGGCTACACCATGCCGAAGGTGAAGCCGGAATTCGACATCGTGAACCATGGCGACTCCAACGGCGCGGTGGATGTCTCGGTGGCGGCGTGGGTGGCGCGCACGCACCATGATCCCGTGGCGCAATACGTGGCGCGGGAGATTGGTGAGGTGAAGCACCTGCAGGCGCTGATGTGGCACGATGCGCAGCTGCCCGCGGCCCCGCCGGAAGCCGAGTTGCTCGATCACCGCCAGGCCAACGACATCGTCATTTCGCGCACGGGCTGGACGGTGGATGACAGCGTCCTGGCCCTGCGCAGCGGCGGCCCGGGTAATCACGAGCATGCGGATCGCAACAGCCTCCTGTTCAAAGCGCACGGCGAACGGCTTCTGCACGATCCCTTTCGCGCGGCCTACATCAACCAGCAGCCGCGGTGGCGCTTGCGGCTGACCGAGGCGCACACGGCCGTCCTCATCGACGGGCAGGGGCACCAGTATCACGACGGCAGCGAGGGCACGAATGCCTCGTGGGCCTTCGCCACGGTGACCCACTATGCCACCGGCCCCGGCTGGATGCGCGTTACCAGCGATGCGACGGATGCCTATCAACTCGTGCTGCCTGACGTCACCCGCGTGGTG
>JBMSWZ010000115.1:0-5379 GCA_049425105.1 Cephaloticoccus sp. | reverse complement strand
GTGCCGGCGAGCTTGAAGTCCATGTCGCCGAAGTGGTCTTCCTCACCGAGGATGTCGGTGATCGTGACCCACTTGTCGATGGCGCCATCGTCGGTGTTGCTGGTCATCAGGCCGCAGGAGATGCCGGCGACGGGGGCGATGATCGGCACGCCGGCGTCCATGAGGGAGAGACAGCCGCCGCAGATCGAGGCCATCGAGGTCGAGCCGTTGGAGGCCATGATCTCGGACACGACGCGGATGGAGTAGGGGAACACGTCTTCCGGCGGGAGCACGGGGACGAGCGAGCGCTCGGCCAGCGCGCCGTGGCCGATTTCGCGGCGGCCGGGACCAATGAAACGGCCGGCTTCACCGACGGAGAACGGCGGGAAGTTGTAGTGAAGGAGGAAGGACTTGGAGTTCACGCCGCCGGTGAGGGCGTCGAGGCTCTGGGCTTCCTTGGTCGGGCCGAGCGTGGTGATGGCGATGTTTTGGGTGTCGCCGCGCTGGAACATGGCGGAACCATGCACGCGGGGCAGCACACCCACCTGGGCTTCGAGCGGACGGAGCGACTTGGCGTCGCGCTTGTCGGCGCGGATGCCGCGCTCGAGCACGGTCTGGCGGTAGGCTTTGTATTGGAGGTCCTCGAACACGATGTTGAGGTCAACATCGGTGAATTTGTCCGCGCCGAGCTCGGCGGTGAGGGCGGCCTTGGCCTCTTCCTTTAGGGCCTTGATGTTGGCGGAACGCACGGCCTTTTCGAAGCCGAAGATCGCGGCGCTGACCTTCTCAGCGGGGGCCACGCGCTCGATGATGGCGCGGGCTTCCGGCGTGGCCTTGACTAGCGGGAAGACCGCCTTGGGCTTGCCGGCGAGGGCGACGAGTTCCTTGATCGCCTTGATGATGGGCTGGATGGCCTGCTGGCCGAACTCGAGGGCCTCGATGAAGCGCTCCTCGGGAATCTGGTCGGCGGAGCCCTCGATCATGAGCATCTCGGTCTCGGTGCCCACGTAGATGAGGTCGAGCGAGCTCGAGAACATCTGCTCGATGGTCGGGTTGGCGACGAACTGGCCGTCAATCTCGGCGACGCGGACGCAGGCGATGGGCCCGCCCCAGGGAATGTCCGAGATGGCCAGGGCGGCGGACGCACCGTTCACCATGGAGATGTCGGCGTCGTTGACCTGGTCGGCGGAGAGGAGCTGGCCGATGATCTGGACTTCATTGAGGAAGCCCTCGGGGAAGAGCGGGCGGCAGGGGCGGTCGCAGAGGCGCGAGGTGAGGATTTCCTTCTCGGAAGGACGGCCTTCGCGCTTGAAATAACCACCGGGGAAGCGACCGGCCGCGGCGTATTTCTCGCGGTAGTCGACGGTGAGCGGGAAGAAGTCCTGACCGGGGCGCATGGTCTGCGCGGCGCAGGCGGTGACGAGGAGGTTGGTCTCACCGACGCACACATTGACGGCGCCACCGGCGAGTTGGGCGATCGATCCCGTGGAGAAGGTCATGCCGAGTTCGGCGACCGTGACGTTATATTTCTGGTTCATTACTTTCGGATTTGCGGATTAAGTGTCGCGGATAAGTCGGAAGGAACGGTGACACTGGAACCGTTCGTTCCTCTTGCCTCCCGGAATCGGGTGGCGGCGCAGGCAGGGCCTGACGCGAGTGGTGTTTTCAATCCCACTTTATCCCTCCGTCGTGGACGCGAGAGATTTCTGTTTGGCGTCGACCGCGCGGGTGGCGGCAAACAGAAATGTCCCGGTCTCGGGGCGGTGTCTTTCGGGGGAAAGACAACGGGCGACCCGCGGATTGGGTCGCCCGTGTGACAAAGTCGGTCAGCGGCGAAGGCTCAGCTTCTGCAGCAGCTCGGTGTATTTCGCCAGGTCGTGGCGCTTCACGTAGTCGAGCAGCTTACGGCGGCGGGCCGCCATTTGCAGAAGACCGCGGCGCGAGTGGAAGTCCTTGCGATGCGTGCGCAGGTGCTCGGTCAGGTGATTGATCCGGGCGGTGAGCAGCGCGATCTGGACTTCGGACGAGCCGGTATCCTTCTCGTGGATTTTGAATTCTGAGATGATTTCGGGTTTGGAGACAGTAGACATGGTTTAGGAGTTGTTTTCACGACTGTAGGGAGCCCGGGGGCGCCGTGACTCCAGCCGCTCCGCGACCGAAATCGCGGTTGAGCCAGCGTCACCGTTTTAATCCGGCGGGATGCCGGACCAGCCATGGTGGAGATCCGCAACCGACGGACTTCCACTAACGCAAGGGGCCAGAATCCGGAACTGCCGGGGCCGGCGCAAGCGTAAATTTGGGCCTTTGCCGCCCTTCATCCGGCCCGGAGATTCAGGTGCTTAACTTCCTTGCAGCCAGGCAGCTGCTGGATCTTGGCGACGATGGATTGGCGGTGGTGAAAGAGCTCGCTGCGGACCACGCCATGGGAAACCAGCACCAAAAGGCGGCCCCGTTCGATGGAGACCGGGTGGGAATAGCTGGCATTGGCGGACCCTACGAGTTCGGCCCAGCGCTCGCGGATGGCCTGCTCGGGGGAGTCGCGGCCGATCTTGTATTTGTCCAGCAGCTGCTCGAGCACGGCTCCCAGATCCTTGGTGGCCCGCTTCACCTGCCGGCGGGGGGTATCGTAGGGGAGGCGGCGCAGGTCGGCGATGAGTTCCTCGGCCACCCGGCTGAATTGCGGCGGGTCCTCAGGCATCGGGGGCGCGGCGGCGGGCGGTTTCGTAAAGGCGGCTGTAACGGACCAAAGCGCCGAAGGCCGTGGCCCAGGCGATGTAGAAACCCGGGTAGCCGTCGAGGAAGCCGAGTTTCAGGACGTAGGCGCGGAAGAATCGCCAGGCCGGCCGGAAGACTGCGGCGCCGAGCGAGAAGATCCGCCCGCGGGCCTCCTGCTGCTGCACGAAGAGATCGGCGAACGGGTTGATCTTCGCCACGTGGCTGGCGAGCGTCGGAAAGGAGTAATGGTGCAGGTCGCCGCGCAGCGTGGCCACGGGGCCGTCGCACTCCATCTTTTCGTGGACGTAGGCGTCGCCGCCCCAGCGGGCGCGGCGGCGGTCGATCAAGCGCAGGCTGAGGTCGGGATACCAGTCGCCGTGCCGGATCCAGCGGTCGATGAACCAGACCTTTCGCGGAAAGCGCGCCCCGGCGAAGTCGCCGGGCGTGCCGCCGAAAAAGGCTTCGATCTCCGCGCGCAGGGCCGCCGAGACCTCCTCGTCGGCATCGAGGCAAAGCACCCAGTCGGTGGGCGCGAGGGCGACGGCGGCGTTCTTGGTGTCGCGAAAACCCTGCCACGGCAGTTCGTGCACCTCGGCGCCGTGGGCGCGGGCAATGGCGGCGCTGTCATCCGTGGTGTGGTTGAGGGCGACCACGATCGCCTGGGTCCAGCCCTGAACCGCGGCGAGGCAGCGCGGCAGGTTCGCCGCTTCGTTGCGGGCGACGATGACGACACTGAGGGGCAGCGGGGAGCTCACGGGGGCAGTCAGGATCAAATGCGCCCGCACAGCGAGCGCGGGATTTGGTAAAGGTAGCCGCAGGCGCGCCAGCTACGGACGAGCGCCTGTTTGGCGGCGTCGCGGCGGAGGATAAGGCCGTTGAGCAAGGCAACCAAGGCGAAGCCGAGGGCCTTGAGGGCGTTGCCGAGGAACCGCGTCAACAGGTAGACCGTCGCGCCGGGCCGCGTGGCGCGGTCGGCCACGCGCGAGCGGGCGGAGTCGAAAGCGTGGCGCACGGCGTAGCGAAACGTGGTGCGCGACGCGGGCATCTGGTGCAACACCTTCGCGGCGGGCGCGAACCAGACCTCGAGACCCGCGGCGCGGATGCGACGGACCATTTCGCCATCGCCGCCGCCGAAGAGGCTGGCGCCCTTGCGGTCGAGGCCGGTGGCGAAGACGCCGACGCGTTCGAACACATTGCGCGGAAACGCGAGATTGGCGCCCATGGGACTGTCGCGGGCGGGGAGCGGGCCGGCGTCGGCGCGGAAGGCGAGCGGGGCATGCCATTCCTTGATCCAGTCCGGCAGGCCGTCAGGAAAAACCGGAATGACCTCGCCGCCGATGCAGCCGATGCGACCGGCCTTGTCGGCGAGAAACGGCGCGATCAACTGGCGGACCCAGTCGGGTTCCATGAGGATGTCGTCGTCGGCCAGAATCAGGTAGTCGCCGGTGGTCTCGGCGATGCCGCGGTTGCGGGCGTGGTCAAGGCCTTGGGTTTTTTCCAAGACACGGCGCGGCGCGTGGGGGCCCGCGGCGAACTCGGCGACGACGGCAGCGGTGGCGTCGGTCGAGTTGTTGTCGATCACGAGGACCTCGAGCCGATCGGCCGGGTAATCCTGCCGCATGATGCCCGCGAGGGTCTGTCGCAGGTAAGCCGCGCGATTGTAGGTGCAGATCGCGACGGTGACGCGGGGGAGTGGGTTCGAGGCGGACATGGCGGATGCGAGGCGGTTTCGGATCCCGATTGGTTTGTCATTCTGAACGCAGTGAAGAATCCCATGGGTCGAGCGCGGGCGGTGGGGCTGCTGGATTCTTCACTGCGTTCAGACTGACAAATTGGGGAGGGGAGGCCTTTCGGGGTGACGATGCGTGGGGGCGGTTGGGCTGCAAAGAAAAAGCTTTGCCCGGGCGGGGCTGGCTGGCACGTTGCGCCGCATGGCATTCAAACATTGGCCGGGGGTGCGCGACGTGCGTTTTTCCACCAAAGTCGGCCGCTTCCTCCGCGGCGCGCGCAAACGCCGGCCGGATTTGAACTGGGACGAATTCCTCCGCGTGGCGAAGCAGTTCAAGCAGGATGACATGGGCAGCTTTCCCGAGCGCGGCTTCCTGTATCAGCTGGCCTGCGATGCGCCGGAGAATGCCCAGGTGGTGGAAATCGGCTCGTGGATGGGCGCGTCGACCTGTTTCCTCGCCGCCGGGCTGAAGGGTCCGGAGGCGCGCGTGTATGCCGTGGACAACTTTCAGGGTCTGTCACTGTGCGGCGAAGACGTCGCGTGGTATCAACGGCATTTCCGCCAGCTCGGCACGAACAGCACGCTGGATATTTTCAACGCCAACTTTGCGGCGCTGGGGTTGTCGGCTCGCGCCGAGCCGGTGGTGAGCGACTCAATCGCCGCCGCGGAGACGCTGGCGGCGAAGCGCGGCGCCATTGACCTGATGTTTGTCGACGGCGACCACAGTTACGAAGGGTGCAATGCCGACATCGAGGCGTGGCTGCCGCACCTGCGACCGGGCGGCGTGATGGCGTTTCATGATTTCGGCAGCCGCGCGAGCGGCGTGACGCAGGCGATCTTCGAGACGATCAAGGCCGGTCGGTTTGCGGAAATCGTGGGCGTGGCCAACACGATCATTGCCTTCAAGGTTTGACCGGGGTCGGCGGGGCGAAGGCGGAGCCGGTTTCGTTGACGAT
>JBMSWZ010000114.1:0-5416 GCA_049425105.1 Cephaloticoccus sp. | reverse complement strand
GTTGAATTGCTACGGCACGCCAATGGACACCTACAAGAGCGTCGACCAGGAAGGCATCCTCGCCTTCGTGCAGGCGGCGCGGTGGTTGCACGAGGTCACCGGCGAGGACGAGTGGCTCGACCACCTGCGCGCCGGGGCCGACTACGAACTGTTGTGGCGTTATGCCTACCGCGCGCGGCCGGAGTTCGCACCGCTGAAGGATGCCGGCTGGAATTCCTGCGGCGGTTCGGTGACGTCGGTGTCGAACCCGCACATCCATCCCATGGGCCTCGTGATCACCGAGCCGCTGCACTACCTCGCGCGGGTGACCGGCGACACCTACTACCGCGACCGGGCCGACGATGGCGTGGCGTGGGCACTGGCCACGTTGGAGCTTTATCCCGAGGTCTCGGGTTACGGTCGCTACGGGTTGCTGACGGAGCGGTATTGCCCGAGCGACGGTTTGGTCATCGAGACCTTCGCCGATACGGGCGCCCCTTCGAGCCTGTGGTGGAGCTACAACGCCTGGGCCGCGGCCAATATCCTGGAAGGCCTGTTGGACACCCTGCCGGAGCCGTCTGTTTGAGTGTGGGGCGGGAATTCCATATCCCGTCTCCCCACCCTCTGCGCGCTCCGCGTCCTGCTGTTAAAACTCATTGCACCGGAGATCGCTGAGTTCGCAGAGGAATACGGGTTTTACAGGAGGCAATAGAGGTAACTGAGAACTACAGCCTCTGTTCTCTCAGTTTCCTCCTGTAGAAAATCCGAAACCGGTCGGTCCTGGCGGTCCGACCCGACCCCGAACAGGGCGCCGGTGAACATTCCAAGAAATTGAGCGTGAGTTCGGCCGGCGAATTCTCTCGGCTCGGCGTTACCCGATGAGCTCCCAAATTGCTTTCGCCCAAGCGCAGCCGGTCTGGCCGCGCGGATTGGCCGGCCAGATGAACACGTGGGTCAGCTTCCACGTCCGCCTCGCGCTGCGGCCGGACGCCCGCGCGGTCCTGCATCTCGCCGCCGCCACGATGTATCGGCTGTGGGTCAATGGCGCGCTCGCCGCCCACGGGCCGGCGCGCACGGGGCACCGGCACGCGCGGGTGGATGAGCTGCCGCTGCGCGCGGCCAAGGACGGCACGCTCGAGCTCGTGATCGAGGTTTCGGACTACGGCGTCCCGAACTTCGCCGCCACGCACGAACCAGCGTTCTGCTGCGCCGAGTTGCGCGTCGGCCGCAAGGTCCTCGCGCATACCGCGGCCAAGGGCGGCGGCTTTGTGGCGGAGCGCCGCGAGGAACGCGTGCAACGGATTGAGCGCTACAGCTACCAACGGGGCTTCAGCGAAGCCTACCGCTTTGGCCCGGCGGGCCAGGCGTGGCGGATGCCAGGCTACGTGCCGGCGGCGCCGCTCAAGCTGACCCAAGTCACCGATGCGCGCACGTGGCTGGCGCGCGGCGTGGACCAGCCGGACTTTGCCGTGTGGCGCCCGCGTCCCCGCACCCCTGTCGGCACCGCGGGTTTCAGCGCCAGGCGGGCCGCGGCTTACCAGCCGATGACGTATGTCACCGACGTGCCCAAAATTTCCCAGGGCTGGCCGCTGGGCGAGATTGACTGGCCGTTTTTCGGTCTGCTCGCGGGTCTGACCTATCGCGACCGCGGCACCGGCCGGGTGACGGCGGGCGGAAGCTTCACCCTCAAGGCGCGGGAGTGGCGGCTCTTCGATTTCGGCGCGATTCAGACCGGCTTTCCCGCGGCGCGGCTGCGGGCCAAGCGCGCGTCACGCCTGGTATTGCTCTTCGACGAGGTGCTGACCGGGGGGCACATCGGCGTGACCAAGACCGCGCTGGTGAACGGCCTGCGCGTCGAGTTGGCGGCTGGGGCGTCGGTGGACTTCACGGCCTTTGAGCCGCATACGCTGCAACACCTGCAGGTGCTGGTGTGGGAAGGCGAGGTGGAGTTGGCCGACGTGCGACTCGTGGATTACGGGAACGGCCGCGACATCGGCGACGGGCCCGCGGGGCTCGCGCCCGTCGAGCGCCTCGTGCGCCGCGCCGCGGTGGCGACCTTCCGGCAGAATGCGCTCGACGTGTTCATGGACTGTCCCTCGCGCGAGCGGGCGGGCTGGCTCTGCGACAGCCTGTTCACCGCGCGGGCCGAGTGGCATTTCTGCGGCGACAACCCGATTGAGCGCGCCTTCCTGGAAAATTTCCTGCGTCCGGCGAAGTTCGACGGACTCCCGCGCGGCATGGTGCCGATGTGCTACCCGGCCGAGCCGCTGCAAGGGCAGTTCATCCCGAACTGGGCGATGTTTTTTGTGCTCCAGCTCGACGAGGCGCGCCGGCTCCGGCGGTTGCCGCGCGCGTGGAAGCCGCTGATCGAGCGGCGCGTGCGCGGGCTCGTCGGCTACTTCCGCAAGTTTGAAAACGACCTCGGCCTGCTCGAAAAGCTGGAGAGCTGGGTCTTTGTCGAGTGGTCCAAGGCGAACCACTTCGTCCAGGACGTGAATTTCCCGACCAACATGCTCTACGCCGCGACACTGCGGGCGGCGGCGCGGCTGCTCGGCGATGACCGGCTGGCGCGTCGCGCCGACCGCGTCAACGCCGCCGTGCGCCAGCTGGCGTGGCGCGACGGGCGGTTTGTCGACCACGCCGTGCGGGCGAAGGACGGGAGCCTCGAAGTCACAGCCAACGCCACCGAGGTCTGCCAGTATTACGCCTGGTTTACCGGCCAGCTGGCCGTGGCGGATGAGCCCGCGCTGTGGCGGCGCATGGTGCGCGCGGACTACGGCGACCTGCATCCGGCAAATGCGTTTATCGGCAAACTCCTGCGCCTGGAACTCCTGATCGCGAACGGCGAATTTGCCGCCGCGCGCCGGGAGCTGCTGGCGAGTTTTGCGCCGATGGCGCGCGCGACCGGCACGCTGTGGGAGATGCTCGATTCCAGCGCGAGCCGCGACCACGGGTTCACTTCCTACGTCGGGGTGTTGATCGACCGGCTCGCGGCCGCCAGAGTGCGTCCATGAAACCGACGCTCCGAATCTTCGCGACCGCCTGGTCGCTGCGCGAATATCCCTCCCGGGCCGGTGAATGGGCTTGGGCGCAGAAGTTCGACGCCATGCGCGGCGCCGGCTTTGATGGCGTGATGTCGCCGCCCCGCGCCGAACTCGCGGGTCGCGGTGATCTGGACTACTGGGCGATGGGCAGCCTGGGCCCGGAGCATGACCCGGCGGCGTTTTTCGCCACGGCGGCGGAGCTGGGCGCCAGGCACGCGACGATCCAGCTGGCCGACGTGGACACGCCGTTGGCGGAGGCCGTGACGGTGGCGGAACGCGTGCTCGCCGCGGCGGACGCGGTGGGGGTTCCGGCGACGATCGAGTCGCACCGCGACACGTTTACGGAAACGCCCGACCGGATGTGGGCCTTGGTGGATGCCTTTGCCGAACGCACGGGCTGCGATCTGCCGGTCTGTTTCGACCATTCCCATTTCGCCGTGGTGCGGCACTTCGCCGCGCCGTATTGGCCGAAGCTGAACGAGCGCCCGGACGTGCTGGCGCGTTGTCCGCGGCTTCACCTGCGGCCGTTCACGGGGCACCACTGCCAGATCCCCGCGACGATGGACGGCGAGCACCCGACGCCGGAGTATCAGCTCTGGGGCGACTATCTCGACGGCCTGTTCGGCTGGTTGCAGGCGAATTCCACGCAGGCGGAGATCGGGGTCTGCCCCGAACTCGGCAACGCGGCGCCGGCCTACGGCTTGTCGTGTTTCCCCGACGTCTGGCGGGACGCGCGTTATATCGGCGCGGATTTTCGCCGGCGCTGGGCGGCGGCGGGCGCCTGATCAGCGCGGGCCTGGGCCCTCGGCCTGGCGCAGGTGATGCGCCACGCGCCAAAGGTGATAGGCGGCCGTGTCGGCCCAGCGAACGGCCTCGAGCATGCGATCGGCCTGGGCCGGTGAGACCGCCGCCTCGGCGGTCTCGCGCAACAAGGCGTGGCGCCCGGTGCGCCGCAGCCGGGCCAATTAGCCGGCGAGGTGTTCGACCGCGGACAACGGATCGCCGGCCACCACGCCCGCCCACACCCGGCCGACGGCGTCGAGCAGCGCGTGCAGCTTGGTGCGCGCCTCGTCGAGCCGGCCGGACGGATCGGATTCCGGCCACGGCTTGGTGACGGCCAGTTCGCGCAGCAATTGGTCAAGGTGATCCATGGCGTGGATGACCGCGAGCCGGGGGTTGGGCAGGTCGGACCGCACCGGCACCGTGGCCGGCACCCGGCCCAGGAATTCGAGGCACTCGTTGAGCGAGGCGCGCAGGGCTGCCAGGGTGATTTCTCCGGCCGCCGCGGCGCTCCCGGAGTGGCTGCGCACCCAGTTGGCCGCGGCGATGGCGCAGGATCGCAGCGCCCGGCGGAGCGCCTCAAGTGCGACCTCGGGCACTTGGGCCAGCGAGGCGTCGAGGTGGCCGGTGGGGGCGGGCTGCGGGTCGGGCAGCAACCGCACGATGAAGGTCGAAAACCGCTGCACGGTCGGCAGCACAATGAGGGCGGCCGCGACGTTAAACGCGGTGTGAAAGACGGCCAACGCCCACGCTCCCGGACGCGGGGAGAAGGCTGCGATCAGCCACAGGAACAGCGGGAGCAGAACGAAGCCGAGGGCGCTGGCAAACGTGTTGAACACGATGTGAACCAAGGCGGTGCGGCGGGCCGGGACGCTCGCGCCGATGGCCGCGAGGGCGGCGGTGACCGTGGTGCCGATGCTGGCGCCGATCACGATCGACAGCGATTGGGCGAGGTCGAGGGTGCCGGCGTGAAAGGCCGTGATCGTGGTGGCGACGGCCGCGCTGGACGACTGCATGATCACCGTGAGCACGATGCCGATCAGCACGAGCAGCAGCCGGCCCAGGAGCGTGGGGGCGGGGAAGTTTTCCGGCTGCACGTGCGCCGACAGGCCGTCCATGCCCTGCTGCAGACCCTCGATGCCGACGAAAATCAGGCCGAAACCCGCGAGCGCAAGGCCGAGGGCCGCAGCCCGGTCCTTCAACACCAGCCGCATCAAGGCGCCGATGCCCACCAGCGGCAGCGCGATCTTGCCCACGCTGAGCTTCAGGCCGAGCAGCGAGACGATCCAGCCGGTGGGGGTCGTGCCGACGCTGCTGCCGATCACCACGCCGATCGCCTGGGCAAAGGTCAGGAGGCCGGCGCTGACGAAGCCGATGGTGGCGAGCGTGGTGGCGCTGGAGGACTGCACCATCGCGGTGATGGTCACGCCCGAGAAAAACGCCGACGTGGTGCGGCCCGTGAAACGCGTGAGGACGCCCTTGAGGGCCTCGCCGGCCGCGGCCTTGAGGCCGTCGGTCAGCAGCAGCATGCCGAGGAGAAACAGCCCGATGCCGCCGAGAAGCTGCGCGATCATGGGCGGGCCTTAGGGCTGCGGCGCGCGCGGCCAGTCGTA
>JBMSWZ010000113.1:0-5424 GCA_049425105.1 Cephaloticoccus sp. | reverse complement strand
GCCCAAACCATGAAGGCAAGGGAAACCACAACAAGGGCGAGCCAAACGAGACCGACAATAAGCATCCACGACATAGTCTCACAGGATAGCCCGCCCGAACCGCGGACACAATGAGGCCCAACGCCGTCCCTAGTTAGAATGATTATACGCGGGTATAATGTTTATTCCCGTGAGCGTTTGCGCCTACTCCCGGCGGAGAAAAAGAATCACCTATGGATTCAGAATCCCGGCTACGGATCGTGCTGGCGGACGACCACCGAGTGTTCGCGCAGTCCCTCGAGTTGCTGCTACGGGCGCAGCGCTCAGTCAAGATGGTCCATGCCTACTTTAGCGGCGGCGAGTTGCTGGCTTCGGACCGCACGCCGCTCGCGGACGTCGTGTTGCTCGATATACGCCTGCCGGATATCGATGGCCTCGAATGCGTCGAGATCCTGCGTGCGCGCCATCCGCGCCTGGCCTTCCTGCTCATGTCCGGGCTGCCTAATCATTCCACCGTGGCCCGGGCGGCGAAGCTCGGGGTGAACGGATTTGTGACCAAGTGCTGCAGTTTCGCCGAGCTGATGAAAGCGATAAGGGCCGTGAGCCAGGGCCGGTCTTACTACGACTTGTCCATCCGCAGCCTGAGCCGGGAGGTCGACGCGGGCGTGCTTGGCGACCAGCTCAGCCGGCGGGAGCTGGAAATTCTTCGCGCCGTGACGCAAGGGTGCACGTCGCGCCAGATCGCCGCCGAACTCAGCATCAGTCCGCGCACAGTGGAAAAGCACCGGCAGAACATCCGGATCAAAACCCGGAAGACCCGTGCCGCCCAGCTGGCGGCGCACGCCGTGGCGCAAGGGTTGGTTTAAAAGGAAATTTTCGCCGCGGATCGATGCAGGAGTCGGTCGGGAATGCGCAACACGGCCGTGAGACCGGTTCCATCCGGGTTGGGCTCCAGTCGAAAATCGAGCGCGAAACGAGCGGCGAATCGGCGCACGATCTCCAGCCCCACGCCGAGCCCCTGCTGCTCATGCACCTGCCGGTCATGCTGCCGGAACAAACCAATCGCGTCGATCTGCTCCAGACTCATGCCGCGGCCTTGATCCCGGATCCGCAATTCATAGCCGTCGTCGTGCAATCTGCCCACGATAACCACCCGTTTTCCTTGGGCGGAAAACTTCAAGGCGTTGTCCACGAGTTGCAGCAACGCTGAGCAAAGCAGCCGTTCGCAAATCGCCACCCCACAGCCCTCCAGATCGATCGACAGATCATGCTCGCGGGCATAGTCCTGCGCCAGCTGGCGGGCTTGATTGCGCATGGCAGGTATCCACGCCAGGGAATTCTCGGGCTCGGGCGGGATGGATTTATCCGAGCTCAGCTGGACCAAAAGCAGCAGGCTGTCGGCCAGGCGCAGCAGCCGCTTGCCGCTCACCGTGATGTGCTGGCCGTAGTCACGGGTCTCTTCCGCCGACAAGCCCGTGCCCCCCTGGCCCAGTTGGATCATAAGATCGGCGAACCCCATGACCCCGTTGAGTGGCGTGCGCAGTTCGTGCGGCAGGTAGCGCGAAATAAAAACCTCATGCGCCGCTACCAACGAATCCATCCGGTGCTTCTGCTGCAGCCGGGTCTGGATAACCCGCAGCAGTTCAACGGGGTCAGCCGGCTTGGTGATGTAGTCCGTGGCCCCGAGCGCCATGCCCTGCCGGATGTCATTCTCCGAGGCCAATGCCGACAGGAAAATCACCGGAGTAAAGGCCAGCGCCGAATCGGCCTGCATCCGGGTGAAAAGTTCAAACCCATCCATGCGCGGCATGCGGATGTCCGACAAGACCAGGTCAAAATCCCCAGCACGCAGGCAGGCGAGCCCGGACTCGCCGTCCTCGGCGGTCGTCACCTCGTAACCGGCCTCCTCCACCACGGCGGCGAGGGTCTCGCGCACTAGGCCATCGTCCTCGACGACCAATATTTTGCTGGGCTTATTCATGAAGGGGAGCGGGGGAGGCGAGAGGCAGGGAAATGCGGAAGGTCGAGCCTGCACCCACCGTGGACTCGAAGGTCACCTGCCCGCCGTGGGAATCGACGGCGCGCTTGACGATCGCCAACCCGAGACCCGTGCCCGGCACGGAACCGACATTGCTCGCGCGGAAGAAGGTGGTGAAGGCGCGCTGATGCTCGCCCGGCGGGATACCCCGGCCGGAATCAATCACCTGCGTGACAAAACTCTCCTGCTCCACGCTCAACTTCACCCTCACCTCCGACGTCTCCGGGGAATACTTGATCGCGTTGGAGATGAGATTCTCGAGCGCCGCCCGGTAGAGCGATTTGTTCAATGGCACCACGCACCCTTCCGCCAGGGTGTTTTCGAGGCGCACCCGCGGAGCGTCGGTGGCGTCATTAAACTGCCGGACAATATCCGTGGCCAACGGCAGCGGCGCCAGGGCCTCCAGCGCCGCCTCGCTCGAAGTGAAGTCGATACGGTTGAGTTGCAGGACTTGATTCACGAGTTCGCGCAGCGTCTGGATGGATTCCTCCTGCAGCTCCATGTAGCGATGCGCCCGCGGATCCATGTTCGCTATCTCTGCGCAGCGTTGTTTCAGCAAGTAATGTGCGCCCTGCATCGCCGCGAGCGGCGTGCGAAATTCATGGGACACCAGCGAGATAAACTCGCGTTGCATGGAGAGCAGGTGCCGCTGCTGCGTGATCATGGCCTTTGTTTCCTCTTCATGGCGCCGCTCCACGGTCACGTCCGCACCGATGGTGCACCGCCACGCGGCAACGCCGGCAACTTCGCGGATCGTGAATCGCGTGAGCTCGAGGGCTAAGGGTGAGCCGTCAGGGTTGTGCAGCTCCATGGTCGAGACTTGCTTTTTATTGTCCGCCAGCACGATCTCGTCCTCTGCGATCATCTGGTCGTAGAACCGCGGCGGGAGGACATCCCCTGCTCGCCGCCCGACGGCATCGTCCAACAGCCCCGGGAGCAGCCGTTTTGCCGCCTTGTTGACGTAGCGGTAGACATCGCTCGTGTCGCGGATCACCACGGCCACCGGCATATTATCCACAAACTCGCGGAAGAGCCGCTCCGACTCAGCGAGCCGGCGGTTCATGGCAATTTCCTGGGTGCGATCACGGCAATTGCAGGTGATCGAGCCGTCCGGCAGCATCGACAAGGTCAGATCCTCGGCGAAAAGGGTGCCATCAGCCCGGCGGGCGGTGGCGTGGCCGGTCCAGTAGGCCTGAGACTGCAATGTCGGAAACACCTCCCGCCCAATCTGCTCGATCTGTGCGGGCTCATACAGGATGGTCCAAGGCTGGCCGACGACCTGCGAAAGATCGGTGAAGCCGAAAATTCGCAGGTGCTCGGCGTTCATGTAGGTAAAGCACCCCTGCGGATCCGTGAGGGCAAAACCCTCCCGGGATCGTTCGATGCTGTGCAGCAAATTCTGCACTCGTTCGTCCCGGCGTTCGGCCAGATCCCGATGGAGCACGCTGACCTTGTCCTTGAGCTGCGCCACCTCGGTCGCATCGCCAATGACACCGACCAAAGTGCTGGTCCCGTCATGGGGCGACGGGATGCGGGACACATGCCACTCCAGTGGATGCACCACCCCGGCGGGGTCGCGGCGACGGATCACCCCGGTCCAAAATCCGGTCGTCTTGACCGCTTGTTTTAGGTGATCGACCTTTTCGCGGTCCTCCTCGACAACCTCCCGCCACCACCGCGTCGGGTCCGTCTTAAGCTCAGTTGCCGTCACGCCCATCACCCGCTCAATCACATCTCCCGCAAAAACCGGCGCCCAATTGTCCTCTTGAACGATGAAAAACACTTGGCCGGAGCTCATGACGACCCGGCGCAAACCTGCGCCCAGCGGACTGTGTAGCACCTCAAAAATGGAAACGTCGAGCGGCCTGACGGTCACCAACACCTCGACCTCGGACACATTGAACAAGGAGACCGAAAAGGAAGCAGCCTCGCCCAGTGGGTCCGACAGGGTGACGACTGCCGTGCCCTCGTTCACCCCCGCGCCGCCGAGGGCCCAGTGCTGGCCGAGATGACGTGCGTGCGGAGCGAGGCTTTGGGCTACTCCATGGAGCGCGGAGCCGAAATCAACCACCGGCGCCCACAGGCCCAAGTGGCCCGAAATCAGCTCCAAGGCGACGTCCGCCCCGCTGCGCGTGGCGCGCAAGACAAAGCGACCCGGAAGGGACAAGCGCGGGCGAGGAGCGTCGTCAGGCCTCGCAGACATGGTCGAAGAAATCCCGAGCTCAGGTTGTCCGGTCGTGGGAAAGGGAAGTGACCGCCACGACGGCCAAATCCGTGATCGACTTCGCTCCCAAGAGGTCGCGCAACCGGCCGATGGCCTTGTAGGCCCCCGGCACGCTGATGCCCACCTCGACGGCAATCTCCTTCACTTGCCGTCCCTCCCGGAGCATGCGCAACATCGTCAGATCCCGGGTGTCGAGCTGCGAGCGCCGGGAACTGTGGCGGACAATCTCCCGCAAAGTCATGCCTGCCTCCGGGCCCAGCACGATCTGGCCGCGCATGACGTTGCGGAGTGCGTCGCCGAGTTGCTCGAACGGGGCGGTCTTTTCCACAAATCCATGCACCCCGAGGCGCATGGTCTCGCTCACCACGAGGGGGTTGGACAGCGCGCTGAAGACGAGAACCTTGGTGTCCGGCCACTCGGCCCGGATGTCCGCAATGACCTCCAGACCGCCGCGCCCCGGCAGGCCCAGATCCACAATCACCAAGTCTGCCGGCTCGACCCGCAAATGCGCCAAGGCCTCATCTCCGTTGCCAAACCAACCGGTCAGGGTGAAGCCCTCACAAGCGTTGATATACTGGCCCAACAACACCGCGATCGTAGGATGGTCTTCGACAATGACGACCTTGGAGGGGAAAGTGGAAGGGCTCGTGTGCATCGTAGAAAGTTTAACGGGCGGAGGGGGAAATTAACACTACAATGATTCTTCCACAATTGGGTATAATTACTTAGTTGTGACTAGGTCCATAAATCGTTTTTTCTAGGTATATATGGGTGTATAACCCTATTTTGCCGGGTTTAGTGAATTTCGGCCTCCGCGGGCCCAATTTGACCCTAGTCGGCCCATCTCATTTCGAGTAGATAAGGTGGCTGCGGTCGCCATACCCGGTCAGGCCGGCCGATCAAAGTCGGAAGAGGGTCAGCCGATTCGCGGCGAGCCGAACCAGGTCGACGCCTTCGTCGCCGAAGCCCGCCGTTTCGCCAAGCGCCAGAAAGGCGCCGCGGATTACCAGCCGGGGAAGCTGCTGTAAGGCTGAATCCTCTCCGCGTCCTCTGCGCCTTCCCAAAGGAATTGAACAGGAGGGCGCAGAGAGCGCAGAGCAGAAGTTTTACAGGAGGCAACGGAGGGAACTGAGACGGATCGGGCTCTCCGTTGACTCTGTTTCCTCCTGTAATAACTGCATTT
>JBMSWZ010000112.1:0-5436 GCA_049425105.1 Cephaloticoccus sp. | reverse complement strand
CTCGGGCAGCTGGGTGCCGACGGCGCCAAGCAGGATGGCGAACAGGATCAGGGGCAGCACCTCGCCGAGACCGTTGCGGCTCTGGCCCGTGACGGCGCCGAGCAGATTGCGCGGCATGAACATGTCCACGAGCATCGCGAAGCTGAATTTCGGCTGCGTGGCGGACGTGGCCACGTGCTTGAGCGCGTCACCGCCGTATTCGGTCATGAGCGCGTCCTTGGCTTGGACACTCAGGTGGCCGCCGGGATTGAGGATCTCCATCATCAACAGGCCGAGGGCCACAGCGATGGCCATGTTGGCGATGAAGAATCCGAAAGTGCGGCTGGCGAGGGGGCCGAGGGCGTCGAGCTTGCCGAGCTGGGTCACGCCGCTCGCCAGCGAGGCGAAGACGAGCGGGATCACCACGAAGAAGAGCATGCGCAGGAAGACCTGCCCGAGCGGGTCGAACACGGTGGTCGACACCTTTTGCATGAAGGCGAGGAAGGGCGGGTGAAAGTGCCCGATGCCCAAGGTGATGACGCCGGCGACGGCGCCGATGACGAGACCGATTAGAATGCGGTTCGCGAGGGTCTTGCTGAATCCAGCCATGGGGCGACGTTTTACCCCGGCGGTCGGGCGGTGTCGAACGGGAAGTTGGTCGAAACTTCCCCCTGGCAGGTGACGCCGCCGGAATCAGTTCGGTTGACGAACGGCGGGCGGGCGCGAATTTGACCGTCATGTCGCCCTTCGCTTTCAGCGCCGTGTTGCTGGCCGGCGGCCGATCCTCGCGGATGGGCCGGGACAAGGCGTTGCTGCCGTGGGCCGGGGAACCGTTGGGGCAAAGGCAGTGGGCGTTGCTGGCGGCGGCGGGCGCGGATGACCGTTGGTTGTCCGCGCGCCCCGATCAAACCTGGGTGCCGCCGGATCTACCGGCGGTGCACGATGCCGTGACGCATGCCGGCCCGCTGGCGGGAATCGCGGCCGCCTTGGAGCGGATGCACGGCACGCACTTGATGGTCTTGGCGGTGGACCTGCCGCAGATGGACGTCGCTTGGTTCGAGCGGCTGAGAGCGCGCTGTGCCCCCGGGGTTGGCGCCGTTGGCCGGCGCGATGGTTGGTTTGAACCGCTTGCCGCGATTTACCCGCGCGAGCTGGCGCGCCCGGCCGTGGCCGCGCTGATCCGCGGCGAGTATGCGCTGCAGCGTTTCCTCGTGGCCGCCGGCCCGGCCATGACCGCGGTCGACATTGGGGACGATGAGACCGGCTGGTTTGCCAATTGGAACGAGCGCGAAGATATCGACAAAATGTAGGGCGGGAACTCCGACTCCCGCCTTATCATCATCGCTTCATCACCGCGGCGAGGGCGCCGCGGCTCCATTTGATGGCGCGCCTGCAGGCAATGGAGATGCTCCGCCCCCGGCGCGTGGGTCGATCCCCCGGGTGCGCCGGCGTCCCGCCGGCACATGAAGGCGGGGTATGGAAACCCCGCCCTGCACGCCTCAGGCGTAGCGGTCCTCGGTCCAGGGATCGGCGGTGTTGGAATAGCCGCGCACTTCCCAGAAGCCCAGTTTGTCCTCGGCGAGGAAGGTGATCGTCTTCACGAACTTCGCGCCCTTCCACGCGTAGAGCTTGGGAATGATCATGCGGGCCGGACCGCCGTGCTCGCGGGTCACGGGCGCGCCGTCGAAGCTGGTGGCCACGAGCACGTCGTCGTCCAGACACTGCGCCAGTGGGACGTTTGTCGAGTAGCCGTCGTAGCTGGTGAAATAGACGAACTTCGCCTCGGGCTTGGGCTCGGCCAGCTCGAAAAGCGTGGTGAACGCCACGCCGCGCCACCGGCAGTCATACTTGCTCCAGGTGGTCACGCAGTGAAAGTCGCTCACGTCCTCGACTTGGGGCAGGGCGTTGAACGCGGCCCACGACAGGGTCGCGGGTTTCTCGACCAAGCCGTCCAGGCTGAGGGTCCACTCCGCCAGCGGAATCTCCGGCTGCACGCCGAGATCGAGCACGGGGAATCCCGTGGTAAGTTTCTGGCCGGGAGGCAGGCGGTCGGCCGAGGCCTCGGCGCGGGCGGTCACGCCGCTTGCCTTTTGTTTTTCCGCCCAGCGTTGCTTGGCGGCGATGTAGCGCTCCTTGGACATGCCGCCACGCTACGAATGCCTGCGGCCGGCGCAAGTGCCGCGAAAGAACCCCGTGCGACGCCCCGTCCGGTCCAAACCGGCCACCCATACGACGGCCTCCAATTCTGTCATTCTGAGCGCAGCGAAGAATCCAGTGCACCTACCGTTGCGATGCCCCTATTGGATTCTTCGCGGCGCTCAGAATGACCAAGGGGGCAGTGGCGGCGGATGATTTTCCTTTCGTGCCCCGCGTGGTTTTCGTGGTTTATCCGTCAGCCGTGTCCGCCCGCCGTCCCCAGTCGTTCAATTTCCGCCTCGAGTTCCCGCCCGAGCTGCCGATCAGTGCGCGCGCGGAGGAGGTGGTCGCGGCGATCCAGGCGCATCCGGTCGTTATCCTCGCGGGCGAGACCGGCTCGGGTAAAACCACGCAGATCCCCAAGATGTGCCTCGCCGCCGGCCGGGGCGCCTTGGGCCGGATCGCCTGCACGCAGCCGCGGCGGGTGGCCGCGCTGTCGGTGTCGCGGCGCGTGGCCGAGGAGCTCAACGTCGGGTGGGGTCGGGAAGTGGGCTGCAAGATCCGGTTCAGTGACCAGACTACGGCGGCCACCGTCATCAAGTTTCTCACCGACGGCATGCTGCTCGCCGAAGTGCAGGGCGACCCGCTGCTGAGGGAATACGACACGATCATCATCGACGAGGCGCACGAACGCTCGCTCAACATCGACTTCCTCCTCGGGCACCTGCGCACCCTGCGTTACAAGCGGTCCGAGCTGAAGATCGTCATCACGTCGGCCACCATCGACACCGCGATGTTCAGCGCCGCCTTTGATGACGCGCCCGTCATCGAGGTCTCCGGCCGCACCTTCCCGGTGGAGGTGATCTATTCCCCGCTCGACGAGCTCGGCCGCGACTACGCCGACAACGACGAGAACGAGGACCGCGCCGACCTCGCCGCCGTGGCGTCCGCCAAGGCCGAGGCTCTGCACTACATCGACGGCGCGGTCGAGGCGGTGCTGCGCATCGTAAAGGAATCCGCCACCGGCGACCTGCTGGTGTTCATGCCGAGCGAGCGCGATATCCGTGAGACCTGCGACCTGCTGGACGGCCGGCGCCTGCCGAACTGCGAGCTCGTCCCGCTCTTCGGCCGCCTGAGCAATGCCGAGCAACAACGCGTGTTCGCCCCCACGCAACGGCGCAAGATCGTCATCGCCACCAACATCGCCGAGACCTCGCTCACCATCCCGGGCATTCGCTTCGTGGTGGACACCGGCCTCGCGCGCATCAGCCGCTATTCCCCGGCCACGCGCACGCGCCGCCTGCCGATCGAACCGGTCGCCCAGTCCAGCGCCGACCAGCGCAAGGGCCGCAGCGGCCGCGTCGCCGAGGGCGTGTGCATTCGCCTCTATTCCGAGAAGGATTTTCTGGAGCGCCCGCGTTTCACGCAGCCGGAGATCCAGCGCGCCAATCTCGCCGATGTGATCCTGCGCATGAAGGCGTTCGGCCTGGGCGACATCGAGCGCTTTCCGTTCATCAACATGCCGGCGACCAAGGCGATCCGCGCCGGCTATGCCCTGCTGGAAGAGCTGGGGGCGCTGGAAGAAGGTGGATCGGCGCGTCCCTGCGCCGATCCTACCGGGCAGAGGGACCTGCCCGGCCACTACTACACCCGCGCGCTCACCCCGATCGGTCGCGAGCTCGCCCGGCTGCCGGTTGACCCGACCATCGGCCGCATGATTTTGCAGGCGCGCGAGGAAAAGGCGCTGCAGGAGGTGCTCGTGATTGCCGCCGGCCTCAGCATTCAGGATCCGCGGGAGCGTCCGCTCGACCAACAGACCCAGGCGGACGCGGCGCACCGCCGGTTCCTGCACCCGGATTCGGATTTCCTCACGCTCCTGCACATCTGGGAGGCGTATCACGACGAGTTCGAGGCGATGACGCAGTCCAAGCTGCGCAAGTTCTGCCGCGAGCATTTCCTCAGCTACACCCGCATGCGGGAGTGGCGCGACATCCATGCGCAATTGCGCGAAGTCGTGGTTGAGGAGAAAAGCGGCCGGCTCTCTTCGGCTTGGTCCGGCCTGAAGGAAGTCGATGCCAAGACGACCGCGTTTGGCACGCCGGGCTACCGGGCGATCCACCGCTCCATCCTCGCCGGTCTGCTCGGCAATATCGCGGAGTGGCAGGACGAAGCGGGTGTCTACAAGGCCCCGCATGACCGCAAGGTGTCGCTCTTTCCGGGCTCGGTGTTGTTCAAGCGCGACCATCCCAAGCGCAAGCCGGCCGCCAAGGCCGAGGGTTCGTCCGGCGTGAAGAAGATGCCCCGCTGGATCCTCGCAGCCGAGGTGATGGAGACCTCGCGGCTCTACGCGCGCACCTGCGCGCGGCTGGATCCGCAATGGGCCGTGGACCTTGGCGCGCACCTGCTGAAGATTGCGCACAGCGAGCCCTTTTGGGACGAGGCCAAGGGCCGCGTGATGGTGAAGCAGCGGGCGCGCCTGCACGGCTTGGAGTTGCAGACCCGCGCCGTGGGTTTCGGCAATGTGAACCCCGCCGCCGCCACGGAGATTTTTATCCGCGAGGGTTTGGTGAACGACACCGTGACCTGGCCGTTTGATTTCCTCCGGCACAACCGCGAGGTCCGGCAGAAGGTGGAAAGCATTCTCACGCGCACGCGCGACCGCGGTTTCCTCAATCTCGACGAGGCGGTCTACCGCTTTTACGCCGCGCGGCTGATGCCGGCGACGCCGTCCAAACGCGGCGAAGGCGCCGCGTCTCCCACGAGCGGGGTAGCTTCCGTGGTGGAGCTCGTCGACCTGGTGCGCGAGCGCAAGGCGGCGGAGCCGCATTTCCTCGAAATGGCGCCCGAGGACCTGCGGGATCCGGAAACCCTGGCGCAGGACACCGCGGCTTACCCGGAGGCCTTGCCATTGGCCAACGCCGTGCTGGCGCTCAACTATGCCTACCGGCCCGGGCAGGTCGAAGATGGCGTGACGTTGGAGGTGAACGTGCGCGAGGCCGAGGTGCTCACCCCGGCGGCGCTCGACTGGGCGGTGCCCGGACACCTGGCCGCCAAGGTGGAGCACTACCTTCGCGCGTTGCCCAAGGACTTGCGGCGCGCCTTTGTGCCGCTAGCCGAGACCGCGCGCAGTGTGGCCGCGCAGGTGGCACAGCGCGACCGGCTCACCGACCGCCGTGAATCGCTCACCGAGGCCTTGGCGGCGCAGCTGAACGAGCGCTTCGGCCTGCATCTCCAGGCGTCGGTCTGGGCCGGCAAGCCGCCGCCCGATCACCTGCGCGTGCGGGTGCGGGTCGTCGATGACGACGGCGCCGAACTCTGCGC
>JBMSWZ010000111.1:0-5538 GCA_049425105.1 Cephaloticoccus sp. | reverse complement strand
CCGAAGAGAAAAATTCTCTACATCGAACGACCGCGCTAGGCGCACGTCTAATTGGTTAATGCCCACCCTGTCTACAACCAGCGCCTACGAACGTTGGCGGAAACCTATTTCGTTTGTTTTTGCCGCCGCCTGGCTGAGCGCCGCCATCTTTTTCCAGCCAATCGGCCTCGACGCGGGTTGGTATAGCGCCATGGAGCTGCTCGGATTTCTGTTTTTGATCATCGCCGCCCTTGGTCGCCTGTGGGCCTACGCCTACATTGGGGGACGCAAAAACGCCCAGCTCTGTGTTGACGGGCCCTATGCCCTAACGCGCAACCCGCTGTATCTGTTTTCGTTCGTCGGGTTGGTCGGCGCGAGCCTCGCGGTGCAGAACATCTGGTTGAGCCTCGGCAGCGCCGCGTTCTTTCTCGCCTACTATGCCCCGGTGATCCGCGCGGAGGAACGCCGGCTCGCTGCGCTCTTCGGCGAACCGTTTGCTGCCTACCGGGCCGCCGTCCCGCGCTTTTGGCCGCGCTTCATCAGGATTTCCGACCAAGGCGACCTCACGGTCTCGGCCCGCCTGTTCAATCGCACGCTGACCGAGGTGTTTTGGTTCCTGGCGGCGATCATTCTGATCGAGTTGCTGGAGGCCGGCAAGCTGGGCGGCCTCTGGCCGCAGTGGTCGGTGCCCTTCTGCGCCTCACGCGCGCATCGGCGCGCCGGCGGGGTGGCCCGGCGACCGGGAGATTGCCAAAAGCAGGTTCGCCCGGGTTGCAAAGCCCCGTCCGGCGGTTTTGCTGGTCCTTTCCCGCTCCGCCATGTCCTCCGCCATTCCTGTCACCGTCCTCACCGGCTTCCTCGGCGCCGGCAAGACCACCCTCCTCAACCGCATCCTCACCGAGCAGCACGGCAAGAAGATCGCCGTCATCGAGAACGAGTTCGGCGAGGTCGGCGTGGACAACCAGTTGGTGATCCAGAGCGACGAGGAGATCTTCGAGATGAACAACGGGTGCATCTGCTGCACCGTGCGGGGCGACCTCATCCGCATCCTCGGCCGCCTGCTCAAGCGCAAGGACAAGCTCGACGCCATCCTCATCGAGACCACCGGCATGGCCAACCCCGCGCCGGTCGCGCAGACTTTTTTCACCGACGACGAGATGAAGACCCGCTTCCGGCTCGACGCGATTGTCACCGTCGTCGACTCCAAGCACGTGCTCCAGCACCTCGACGACGAGGACGAGGCCCAAAAGCAGGTCGCCTTCGCGGACGTCATCTTGCTCAACAAGACCGACCTCGTGAGCCCGGCCGACCTCGCATCGCTGGAGGAGCGCATTCGCGGCATCAACGCCGTGGCCAAGATCCACCGCACGCAGAACTGCGACCTGCCCCTTGAGCGCGTGCTGGACGTGGGCGGCTTCAACCTCTCCCGCGCCACCGAGCTCGACCCGCAGTTCCTCGACCAGGAATACCCCTTCGAGTGGGCCGGCGCGTATCCCCTCAAGGCCGGCGTCCACGAGCTGGTCATCGGCCACGACGACGATCATGACCACGATCACAGCCACGAGGGCTGCAACCATGACCACCATCACCATGGCAACGAAAACGAACTCGATGTCGTGGTCATGCCGGTGCCCGAGCCGACGGATGGGAATGGAGACGCGGCGCCCTCGCCGCGTTCCGACCGCGCCGCGGGCGGTGCGGCTCCAGTTATCCCCGTCACGCGCCTCGCGGTCATCTACCGCCAGCAAGGCCAGAGCCAGATCGTGACCACGGCGCATGCGATCAACGCCGGCGATCCCTCCCTGCCCCCGGTGCTGGGGAACGTGGCTGACGCCCAGGTCTGGTCCGACCTCAATTTCATCGCCGCCACCGACGCCGAGGACTGTGTCGCCAAGGTCATCCAACTTTGCACGGAGTTTGTGCCGCTCGTGCTGAAATGGCCGCACCCGGTGAACGACGTCCAAGTGCTGGCTCCGATGCACAAGGGCGTCGCCGGCGTCGGCAATCTTAACGCCCGCCTCCAGGCGGCGCTCAACCCGCACGGGCAGGGCATGCGCCTGGGCGCGGCTGAATACCGCCCCGGCGACAAGCTCATCCAGCTGCGCAACAACTACGACAAAAACCTCTTCAACGGCGACATTGGCGTGATCACCGGCGTCGACGGCGTGGCCGGCACGCTGACGGCGGACTTCGACGGCGACGTGTATACCTTCGACCGGGGTGAACTGGGCGACCTCGCGCACGCTTACGCCATCAGCATTCACAAGTCGCAGGGTAGCGAATACCCGGTCGTCATCGTGCCGCTGCTCAAGGCGCATTTCATGATGCTCCAGCGCAACCTGCTCTATACCGCCATCACCCGCGGTCGGAAAAAAGTGTTCCTGGTCGGCGAGCCCGCCGCCTATGCCATGGCCGTGCGCAACAGTGATTCCAAGCAACGCGTCACGCACCTGCGGGAGAAGCTGGCCGCCGCCCCGCCGCCTGATTGGGGATAATTCCGCATGGCGCCGGGCTTGCTCCCCCGTCGTCATCGGTCGAATCAAGGAGCGCGCCGCCCGCGCCTTGGTGGAAAACAACCTGCGCCAGCTCTATCAAGCCCAGGAATTCTATTCAGCCGAGACCGGCGACATGGGCGAGGTGAACCTTGCCGTGCTGGTCCGGCAGGGCTACCTTTCGGTGGCGCAATTCAATCGTCTTTACACCCACTCCCTGAATTCGCTGGAGACCAAGATGGGGTGGCGCTACCAGACAATGTTTAGGTCGGGTTCCCCCACTTATGCTTATCGCGGCACCCCACCGGCGGTGAACGCGCCCCCAAGCGACGACCTGAGTTATTATCCCGGTCCGCCCGCCGACGGTGCGCCGCCCGTGCCCGGCCTTGGAACCATCCCCGCCATTACGAACCCGCCAGTGACCGCGCCAGTGACCGCGCCAGTCGTCGCTCCCGCGGTTTCCGGGTCGACGCCAGCGCTCGTGCCGCCCCCGGGCACCACGGCGCTAACCACCGGTTCCGTAACGGATCCCAACGCCGGCGTTACGGCGACTTCTTCGCCCGACGCTGCCGCCGCCACGACCAAGCCCGGAACCGGGCCCGCGACGACGACTCCCACCACTCACCATGGTCCGGGCAATTCCGATTTCGGCCACAGCCACAATCAGGGGAGCGGAGGCTCACAGGGGCACGGCAACAAGAAGTAAGCCGGCGGGCACAAATCCGTCGACCGTTTATCCCCGGAGTCGCCCGCCCATCCGGGCCTTCGCCTTTTCGTCTACGGCGACTTGGCAGGGGTAACTTTATGCCTAGTCTGGGGTTCTTATCACCCTATGAAACTACGCCTGCTCCCCTCCCTGTTGCTCGCGGCCCTTCCGCTTGGCGCGGCCGCGGCCCCCGAACCGGTCGACGTCCCGGGATACACCTACGTCAAGACGGTCGGCGAAATCTCCGAATACACCCTCGATAGCAACGGCCTCCAAGTGCTGTTGATGCCCAACCACTCCGCTCCCGTCGTGACCTTCATGGTCACCTACCGCGTGGGTTCCCGCAACGAGGTCACCGGCACCACCGGCGCCACCCACCTGCTCGAGCACTTGATGTTCAAGGGCTCGGAAAACTACAACCGGCCCGCGGGCAACAACGTCGACCAGCTCGTGGAGTCCGTCGGCGGCACGCTCAACGCCAACACCTGGCTCGACCGCACCTGCTACTTCGCCGAGCTCGGCTCCGAGCACCTCAAGGCCTACATCGCGGTCGAGGCCGACCGCATGCGCAACCTCTACCTGCGCGAGTCCGACCGCCAACCGGAAATGACCGTTGTGCGCAACGAATTCGAAATCGGCGAGAACGACCCCACCCAGGTGCTCGACAAGGAGATGACCGCCGTGGCCTTCCTCGCCCACCCCTACCACCACAGCACGATCGGCTGGCGCTCCGACATCGAGAAGGTCTCGATCGAAAAGCTGAAGGAGTTCTACGACACCTTCTACTGGCCCGATAACTCCACCGTCAGCATCGTCGGCGACTTCGATCCCGCGACCGCGCTGGGTCTCGTGCAGAAATACTACGGCGTCTACCCGAAGGCCCCGAAGGCCATCCCGCAGGTTTACACCGAGGAACCTGAGCAAACCGGCCAGCGCCGGGTGTTGGTCAAGAAGGCCGGCCAGCTCGGCGTCGTGGGCATCGCCTACAAGATCCCCGAGGGCAGCCACGCAGACCAAGCCGCCCTGCAGGTCCTCGCCAGCATCCTCGCCGACGGCAAAAACAGCCGCCTCTACCGCGTGTTGACCGACCAGACGCTCACCACGGACGTCTCGCAATACACCGGCTACTTCCACGACCCGTCGCTCCTCAACCTCTGGGCCAATCTAGCGCCCGGCACCGCCCACGAGACGGTGGAGACCATCATCACCGCCGAGGTCGAACGCCTGAAAAAGGACGGCGTCACCGCCGAGGAAGTCTCCGCCGCGGTCAGCCAAAAGCTCGCCGGCATCGCTTACGGCCGCGACGGCACCTACGCGATCGCGCAAAAGCTCGTCGAGGACATCGCCGCGGGCGACTGGACCCTCTACTACCGCATTGAGGAAGATTACCGCAAGGTCACCGCCGAAGATGTCGTGCGCGTGGCCAACCGCTACCTCAACGAAGATCAAAGCGTCGTCGGCTGGTTCGTGCCGCTCGTGCCCGCGAACCCCTGATCACCCAACCTCAACTTTTTCTTTCCATGAAATTCATGCGCATCCCCGCCCTGTTTCTCAGCCTGGGCCTCAGCCTCGCGGTCGCCGGCATCGCCGATCACATTGACCGCAGCGACATCAACGGCATCGACCTCCTGACCCTGAAAACCGGCGTAAAAAACGTCGTGACCCTCAAGGGCACCCTGCCCCTCGGCAACGCCGCGTCCCCCGCCGACAATCCTGCCCTCGCCTACCTCACCGGCAGCATGCTGGACAAGGGCACGGTCAACAAAGACAAGTTCGCCATCGCCGCCGAGCTCGAGGGCGTCGGCGCCACCTTGTCGTTCGGCGTCGGCAACGAGACGCTCGGCATCAACGCCAAGTGCCTCGCCCAGGACGCCCCGCTCGTGATCGCCCTGATCGCCGAGCAGCTTCGCCATCCCGCGATGGACGCCGGCGAATTCGAAAAGGTGAAAAAGCAATACGTCGCCGGGCTCAAGCAGGCGCTCGACAACACCGACCAACGCGCCGCCGACGCCTTCTCCCGCGCGATCTACCCGGTGGGCCATCCCAATCGCAAGACGCCGACCGAGGAAGTCATCGCCGCCGTGGAGCGCACCACGCTCGATGAGGTGAAGGCCTTTCACGCCACCAACTATGGCCCGGCCTATCTCACGCTCGTGCTGGTCGGCGATGTCGACGGCGCCGCGATCAAGGGCGAAGTCGCCACCGCGTTCGCCGGCTGGACCGGCGGTAGCAAACCGGAGTTTCCCGACGTGAAGGGCGGCAACGTCGACGCCTCGCTCGACCAAGTCGAATTCATGGCTGACAAGACCATCGTTTCCGTGGTCTGGGGCCAGGCCACCGGCCTGCGTTACAGCGACGAGG
>JBMSWZ010000110.1:0-5582 GCA_049425105.1 Cephaloticoccus sp. | reverse complement strand
ACGCATTTCTACGGCACGGTGATGCAGGACGAGGGCAAATTCCGGATGTGGTATTATGCCATCCATCTCATCAACGATGAGGGCGCGATCGGGATCAGCCCGGTGTGCTACGCTGAGAGCGATGATGGCGAAAACTGGGTGCGACCCGCCTTGGGCCAGGTCGAGTGGAAAGGGAGCACCGCCAACAACCTGATCGCCGTGGGCGACAACCCGACCGGCGAGTGCGCCGGCATTTCCGTGCTGAAGGACCTCGATGACCCCGATCCGGCCCGCCGTTACACGATGGTCTACGGCAAGCGCCGGCGCGGGCCCAACGGCGAGGTGAGCAACTGGGTCGTGCGCGCCGCGATCAGTCCCGATGGCACGCATTGGACGCAGCTGCCCGGCCTCGTTTCCGGCGAGAAGTTTGCCGAGCTCGCCTCGCTCTACAAACACGACGGCCTCTACATCGTGAATTCCCACATCAGCAGCCGCGGCGAAGGGGATCGCCAGGAAGGCCGCCAAGGCTATGCGTGGGTCTCGACTGACTTTGAAAACTGGCTGCCGCAATCCGCGCCGTCTTTCCGCACCGCGGAGCCGGCGGACGGCTCGGGGTGGGGCACGCACGGCATGTCCGGCAAGGACTACGTCCAGGTGCACCTCGGCGTCGGCGCGCGCTCGTTCGGCAACGTCGCGGTCGGCCTCTACGGCATGTGGTATCAGCGCCAGCCGAACTGGGGCGAGGGCGGCATCAATTGTGACCTCGGCCTGCTTGTGAGCCACGATGGCCTGCATTTCCGCGAAGTGGTCAAGGGCCGCGCCTTCCTCAAGAGCACGGAGTCGCCGGCGACGTCGGTCGAGGGCTACAACTACCCGACCATCCTCTGCCAGAACAACAGCCTCATCAACGTAGGCGACGAAACCTGGATCTACCACGGCCGCTGGCGCAACGTGGAGTTTCAGCAGCTTGGCAAGGCCGACAACGGCGGCCTCAACATCGCCCGCAATTACTGGGGCGAGGTCGGCCTCGCGAAGATTCCCCGCGACCGTTGGGGCGCGCTCGGGCTCTGGCACGACCGCGAGTCCGGCTCGGTCTGGACGGCGCCCATCACGCTCACTCCCGCAGCCGTGCTTACCCTCAATGCCGGCGGCCTTTCTGGCCTGACGGTTGACGTGGCCGACGCGCGGTTCGCCGTGATTGAGGGATTTGCCGGCGGCACGGCGACGAGCGCGCAGGGCGATGCTTTTGAGGCGCCGGTGGCTTGGGCCGGTGGCGACCTCGCCGCCTTGGCCGGACGCACGGTGCGCTTCCGGCTGAACTTTACCCGTGCCGACGGCATCGAGCCGCGGCTCTTCGCCGCCACCCTGCGCGCCGCGCAATGAGCCTTTCTTCCCGTGATCCGATTCAACGCCCGCCCCGTGCTGCTCAGTTTGCTGGGCCTGTGCGCGCATGCCGCTATGGCTGACGCACCTTCAGTCGAGCCGGGGCTGCGGATCGCCGAGACACCGTCCGGCGTGCGCTATGGGTTGTGGGGTCGCGAGCCGGCTGCGCCGGCACCTCTGCTGATCATCCTGTCTGCTTCAATCGAGGAGTCGCTGGGCGAGGACTATTTCCGGCAGTGCGGCACCGCGCTGGCGCAGGATTCCGGTTACGTTTGCGTCTCCATTGACCTGCCCGCACACGGCCCGCAGCAACGTGCGGACGAACGCCGCGGGCTCGACGGCTGGCGCGACCGCGTGGACCGCGGCGAAGACTTTGTCGCCGAGAACAATGCCCGGTTGCACGCCGTCGTTGACCATCTGGTGGCCACCGGCGTGGCCGATGCGAATCGCATCGCCGCCTGCGGCACCTCACGCGGCGGGTTCATGGCGATGCACTATGCCGCCGCTGATCCGCGCGTGCGTTGCGTCGCCGCCTTTGCGCCGGTGACGGATTTGGTCGCGCTGCGCGAATTCGCCGGCGCGGAGACCGGCCCGCTGGTGGCGAAGCTCGCTCTGCGCGAGCGAGCCGCAGACCTCGCCGCTCGGTCGCTGTGGGTCATCATCGGCGACCGCGATGTGCGGGTCGACACCGATGCCGCCATCGCCTTGGTGCGCGCGGTGACTGCGGCGGCGCTGGCCGCCGGCGTCAACCCGCAGGCCGAGATCCATGTCTTGCCCGAGCCCAAGGGCCACACCACGCCTGCCGGCGCCCCCGCGGCGGCCGCCGCTTGGATCGCCGCCCACACCACTCCCTGACCCCGCGATGCTTCCCCACACCATGAGTTCCACGCCACATCCTCGTCGCGACTTCCTGAAAACGCTGCTGGCCGGTGGGCTCGCCCTGCCGCTCGGCACCTTTGCCTCCCCGCCGGGGCCCGCGGTCGTGCCGGGCGCATCGGACGCTCTCGACGGGTTGTTGCCGGGCTTTGCGTGCCTGACGCCAGAGGAAAAGGTGCGGCGCGTGGAGCGGTTGACCTCCGCTGGCCGCCAGCACCCGAGCGGGATCATGGTCTGCATGCCGTATGTCGCGCCGGAGGGTCTTCGCGTCGTGCGGCCGGAGGACTTTGCGGGCCAGGACCAGTTCTCGTTCAACTTCGGCCACAAGTTCAAAAGCGTGACTGATTTCTTCACCAACGAGAATTCGGTCACCGCCTCGGGCAGTCATCTCGCCGCGCAGAGCATTCGTTTCAAGGCCACCGGCGAAGCCGCGGCGCTGGCCGCCGCCCGCGCCGCCTACCGGTCGCTGCGCATCGTCTTCGAGTTCGGCGTGGCACACGGCGTGCCCGGCTTCATGGGCAAGCCGTTCCACTTCGAATACTCCGAGCATACGACCGGCGACCAGTATCTGCACACCATGTGGGGCCTGTGGAACTTCCACGAGGTCGCCTCGGAGCCTGAGCGCGCCGAGGTCCGCGCGATGTTCCCCGCGATGGCGGACTACCAGATCAAGGTAGACTACCAGATTTTCAACCGGAAGGAAGGGCAGGGCGCCAAATCCAGCGCGTGGAACAACCGTCTCGATCCCACCGATTACAACGCGATCATGGCGGCGATGATGGCCGGAGCCTACCGGTTCTCCGGCGACGCGAAATACCGCAAAGCGTATGAATTTGTCATGCAAGCGGCCAAGTGGCGCACGCACCGCCGGCTCGACTACATCGTCGAACAGTTCCGCCAAGGCACCTACCGCGCGCAGCCGTGGGACAAGATCGCCGGCGCCAAGGTGGACGAGGGTGAGTTCGCGCACTGGGAGCAGATCCAGCACTGCCAGTTCCTCGCGATATCGGCGGTCATCATCCACGAGAGCCTGCCGGATCTCTTCAACGCGCAGGAACTCGCCGACACGCTGGCGCTGTGGTGGGCGGATCAACCGATGGGCTTCGACCGCGTCGATTGGAACTATCTCTACTGGTTTATCATCTCGACGAAGGACCGCAGCTGGCGCCCGGTCGAGTTGACCCGCCGCCTGCCGCGCGAGGAGTGGATGGGCGGACACCCGATGCTCTCCTTCGCGTCGAAGTGGGTCTACGCCGACTGCCTCGCCCGCTTTCAGTGGACCGCGCTGGTGGTGGCGCGTCACTGTCCGCAGAAACGCGACGAGGCCGTCGCGTTCGCGGGCGAGACGCTCAAGCGCTTTCAGCCTCGCCACCTCCTGTGGATCTCGGACCCCGACGGACGGCAGCTTCCGCCCGCGGTGAATTACTTCTCGCGCTTTCTCAGCAGCGAGATGCCGGAGAACCTTATCGCCTCTTATTGGGAGGGGCGCCTGCTCAATCTCTGGACCTGACCGCCATGACCACCGCGCGATTCACACTCCTATTCGTTTGTGTCGCCGCCACCACCGCGCTGTCGGTCCCCGCGGACGGGCTTGCGGACCTCGGGGACATGCCCACGGTGGCCGGTCGGATCGATCGGATCGAGCAGTTCGTCAACGCGCACTACTTCGACGACCGAGGGTTGATGTATTCCCACATCAACTGGCGGAAGGAGCGGCCGTTCTCGTCGGCGGATTTTTCGCCCGCCGACTCCATCATGCCCGGACCCGATCCGTGGGAGTGGATGAGCTACGAGAACAGCCCGTTTATCTCGGGGCTGCTGCTCGCGGCGCAGTGTTATCGCTACGAGGCGACGGGTGACGCGACGGCGCTGGCGCTGGCGCAAAAGGCCTTTCACTCTCTCGACGTGAACTACGGCCTGACCGAAGCGCGGGACCGCGCGGCCGAGGGGCCGGAGCAGCGCGCGGGTTTCATCGGGCAGGCGACGGCCGGCGGCGCCAAGGCCGGTTTTTTCTGCAAGCCCTATTACCAACAGGCCACGGACGCCACGAGCACCGAGCAGCATTTTACGCCGATGGTGGGGCTCTACCGCTATCATGCGCATGCCGACGCCGCGACGCGCACCCGGATCGAGCAGATGATGCGCGAGGTGTCGCAGCGCTGGCGCGAGAATTATTTCATCCACTATTTCGGCGAACCTTGGGAAATGGAGAAATCCTACCCACGGGCGCAGCGGCACATGTTCCTGTGGATGGTGATGCACCGGCTGGCCTATGAAGTAACGCGCGACCCCGGCGCGTTGGCCGAATTCCAACGCCTGCGTGCGGCGTATGGCAACATGCCGACTCCGCGGGAGACGGAGTGGGGGCTCGGCCACCTGAGTTACACCAGCACGGAGGACCGCTCGTTCCACGTGCAAATGGTGATCGCCGCCGACCTGCTGCTCGACTTGGAGCCCGCGGACGCTCCGCGTTGGCTCCGCGGCATGGAGGCATGGTGGCGCTATTCGCAGATCGGCCAGCGCGAGGACTTCGCCAGCTACTATTTCATCCGCATCGATACGCTGACCGGCGAGTGGACGAAGCTGCCGCTGTCGATCAAGCCGCGCGCGCTATGGAAGTCGCCTTTCATGCTGCACAACGCCGTGCTGCCAATTTGCTGGCTCGGCACGCAGGAACGCCAAGTGATCTCCAGCGCCATCATTGCCCGCCGGGTGCCGGCCGCCGCAGCGGAAGCACGATCGCGCCACGGCCGCATCCTCGCGGGTCTCGACAAAGACCACCTGCGCTGGTTCGTCGATCCCGAGGGCGTGATGCCGGCGCCGCTGCAGTGGATGCTTAACGTCGTGCAGGGTGACGCCCTCGCATTCTATTCCCTTGGTTTTTGGTATGACCGTGCCCATGCCGCTGAAAACCCCTGAAGCTCCGATCATGACCCTGCGAATTTTCCGTCACCTTCCGCTCTTCGCCGCGCTGGCGATGGCTCCCTCCGCTTTCCCCATGACCACTCCCTCTGTATGGCAATCCCTGCCGCCTTTGCCCGACCCGATCGGCTACGGCGGCATGTTCGCCGGCGTCTTGCACGACCGGCTCGTGACTGGTGGCGGCTCCCAATGGGACCGTCCCGTCTGGCTCAAGGGCACGAAGAGCTTCACCGACCGCCTCTGGGCGCTGTCTGTCCAGGACGGCTAGTGGGAGGAACTGCCGCTAAAATTGCCCGTGCCGCGCGGCAACTTCTCCTTCGCCACGGCCCCGGGCGCGATCTATCTCGCCGGCGGCATCGATGCCTCCGGCTGCGTGAAGAGTGTGCTGGTGTTGAAAGAAACCGCTGCCGGCCTGACTTGGG
>JBMSWZ010000109.1:0-5601 GCA_049425105.1 Cephaloticoccus sp. | reverse complement strand
GGGGGTGGCTCGGTGACGGTGATCTGGACGAGGTTCTTGAACACCAGCCCGTTGGTCTCGTTGCGCTCCGTGTAGGCAAACGTGTCGGTGCCGGTAAAGCCTTCCTCGGGCTGGTAGGCAAAGTAGTCGAAGCGGGAGGTCTTGTTCTGGTAGAAATCCGCTTCGTCGCCCTCGCCGGCCAGGCCCACGCGACCATGCAGGGGTTCGGAGACAATCGTGTAAACCAAAGCGTTGCCCGCCTCGGGCGTGAGAATTTCGGCCGCGACCTCCAGGCGGCCGTTGACGGCGGTGTCGCCGGCCGTCTCAACCGACATCGGGGCCTCGGCCGCCAGGGTGTTGTCGGCGTCAAAGGCCGCGCCGGCCAGAACCGGGAGGCTGGCGAAGAGCAGGGCGGGCAGGAGGCGGCGAAGCCACGGGGGCGAAGAAAAATCTGGTTTCATGGCAAAAGGGAGGGTGGGGTGATACAGCAGCTCAGTCACCGTGTCGATGCGCAGGTTCCGGGAACGGACGCGGTCGCGGGCCCGGCGACGGGGCGGGAGGGCCGGTTGCGAAATTGGGCCTTTACGACTCGAAACCACCCGTCGAGGGTTTGGGTTTGCCCGCCGGTCGCGGGTTCTCCCACACTCGTCCCTTTCATGTATCTCAAGGCGCTCAAGCTCCACGGTTTCAAGTCCTTTGCCGACCCCACCACCCTCAAGTTCGAACCTGGCGTAACCGCCGTCGTCGGCCCGAATGGCTGCGGCAAATCGAACATCGCCGACGGCATCCGCTGGGTCCTCGGCGAACAGAGCGCCAAGGCCCTCCGTGGCGGCAAGATGCAGGACGTCATCTTCGAGGGCGCCGACACCCGCAAGCCCGCGCAGTTGTGCGAAGTGGCCCTGCTCCTGACCGATTGCGAGAAGCAGCTCGGCAGCGAGTTTTATGAGATTGAGATCATGCGTCGCGTCCACCGCGACGGGCAGAGCGAGTATTTCTTCAACGGCCAGGCCTGCCGCTTGAAGGATATCCACAAGCTTTTCATGGACACTGGCGTGGGCCGGACCAGCTATTCGATCATGGCGCAGGGCCAGATCGACCAGATCCTGTCGTCCAAGCCCGAGGAACGCCGCGCGGTGTTCGAGGAAGCCGCCGGCATCACCAAGTACAAGAGTCAGCGCCGCGAGGCGATGAACAAGCTTGCGCTCACGGAGCAGAACCTGGCGCGCGTGGCCGACGTGGTCGGCGAGGTTTCCCGTCAGATCGGCAGCCTGCGTCGCCAGGCCGCCAAGGCCCTCCGCTACAAGCGCCTCAGCCACCGGCTGCGTCACCTCGCGCTGGCGTGGAGCGGCCGGCAGCACGCGCAGATCACGGCCACGCTTGGCGAACTGGAGGAGAAGGTGCGCGGCCTGCGCGGCGAGGCCGACACCCGCCGGCACGAATTGGAAAGCCAGCAGGCGGCGCTCGAGCAAAAGAAGGCCCAGCGCGGCCAGCTGAACCAGCGGGTGCAGGATGCGCAGCAGGCGGTCTATGACCTGCGTTCGCAGAAAGAAGGCGCGGAGAACCAGGCGAACTTGGCGCAGATCAAGCGTAATGGCCTGCAGGACCGCCTCGAGTCGTCCTGCAACAATCTGGTTGAGCTGGAGATGCAGCTGCGCGAGGTCTCGGCCCGGGCCGACTCCGGCGCGCAGGACAAGCAGGAGCAGCTCACCTTGCTCGGCACCTCCGATGACGTTTACCAGCAGCGCAACCGCGAGCTCGCGATCGCCGAGGGCGAGTTGAGCAAGCTCGAGCAGGAAGTGCAGCAGGCGAAGTTCCAATTGCTGCAACTCGACAGCACGGTGGCGCGGTTGCGCACCGACTGCTCCGGCTATGAGGTCGATCAAAAGACGAGCGTGCACCGGCACGACGCGCTGGCCCAAGACCTCGCCCAGGTGCGCGAGCAGTCCGCGACCGCCGCGCAGCAGGCCGCCGAACTGGCCGGCAAGGTCGAGACCGCGTTGGCCGAGAAGTCCCGCGCACACAACGAGGTCGTGGCCGCGCAGCAGGCCATCAGCACGTTGACCGGTGAATTTCGCGAGGCGCAGCGCAAACAGCAGGAAATTGACCGCGCGCTGGCCCAGCGCACCGCGCGCCTGCGACTGCTCCAGCAGTTGCAGGAGAAGTGGGAAGGCTTCGGCGAAGGCGCCAAGGCGATCCTGCAAGGCCGGCTCGACACGGCGTTGGCCGGAGCGCGGCCGGTTCCGATTACGCAAGGTTTGGAGGTGCGTGCGGATTGCGCGCGCGCCGTCGAGGCCATCCTCGGCGCCGCCGCCGAGGCGATCAGCGTCAGCGACATGGCCACCGCCCAGCGCATCCTCGCCCAGCTCGAAGCCGAAGAGATCGGCTCAGTCGTGCTGCACGTCGGTGACGCGATCACCGGAGTGACCCCACCGGCGGACCTCCCGTCGTTCCTGCAACCCGCCACTACGGCGCTCGTGAACGCCGACCCGGCTCACCCGGCGGTGAGCGTGCTCGGGGCCTGCTACCTGACCGACGATTTACCCGCCTTTCTGGAGTATTGGAAGGCGAACCCGGGTTTCAGCTTCCTCGCCGTCGCCGCCCGCAAGGGTGATCTGGTCGACCGCCGCGGCTTGGTCTATGGCGGTTACCGCAACAGCAAGCAGGCCGCGGCCAGCATCGTGCAGCGCGAAGTGGACCTGCGCGAGACGGCCCGGGCGCTGGCCGACGAGCAGAAAGCGCATGATGACCAGCGCATCGTGATCGACGGAATCAACGCGCGGTTGCACGAGGCCGAGCAAGCCCTGGAGCAACGGCGCGCCGAGGTGCTGGCCACCACGCAGACCGTGGCGGCCGTGCAGGCGGAGCAGCGCAACGCCCAGCGCGCGCTGGACGAGATCACGCAGCGCATCGAGCGCATGGAGCGCGAGCTCACCGCTTTGGAGCAGGCCCGCAACGAGGCGCATACCCGCTGGGAAAAGGCGCAGGCCGGCCTCAAGGAGGCCGAGACCGCGGCTTCCGCGCAGCGCGAGAAAATCCAGGCAGGCGAGACGCGCCTCGGGGAGATTCGCGCGGACCGCGATGTGAAGCGCGAAACCCTCGCCCAAGCCCGTCTCGAACTGGCGGAGCACCGCCAGAAGGTCGAGGTGCTCGACCGCGGCCTCGACGAGATGCAGCGCCGCCGCGAGCAACTCGGCGCCTTGCTCGTGCAGCGCCAGCAAGAGATCGAGGTCTGGACCGAGCAGATCGCCGAGTTGGACGCCGAGACCGCCGCCCAGCGCCATCGCGCCGAGGGCTTGGTGGAGACGCTGGGCGTCGCCCAGCAGCAGGTGGAGGCCGTGCGCCGCGAACTCGTGGAGCTGGAGCAGGGCATCACCGCGGTGGAGTCCGTGCAGCAAAATCTCCGGCAGCAGTCGGAGACCGCCCACGACGACCTTAGCCGCCATGAGGTGAAGCTCGCCGAGAGCCGCCAGCGCGCCGAGTTTCTGGTGGAGGAAGTCCGCCGCGAGTTTTCCGCCGAGGTGGCCGAGATTGATTGGAAGCTTTCGCTGTGGCGTGCCGACGATGAACCCGAAGGCCTGCAGCCTCTCGACCTCGACGAAGAGGATGACGCCGCGGCGGCGGACGCTCCCGCCGTGCCGGTGGGGGCGGTTGAAGCCTCACCCGATGGTGAGGCTGCGGCCGGGGCAGACGCGGCGCCGGCCAAGCGGCGGAAGAAAAAGAAGGAACCGCGCGGCGAGCCCACGGAAGCCGATCTGGCGGCGTTGGAGCAAACCGACTGGTCGGCCGTGAAAGCCGAGGTCGACGCGCTGCGTCAGCGGCTCGGGGGCATGGGCGCAGTCAACCTCGTGGCGATCGAGGAATATGCCGAGCTCAAGCAGCGGCACGACTTTCTTCGCTCGCAGGTCGAGGACCTCACCAACGCCAAGACCGATTTGCTCAAGGCGATCGATGAGATCAACAAGACCTCGCAGCAGCAGTTCCAGGTCACCTTTGAGCAGATCCGCAAGAACTTTGAATACACCTTCCAGACCCTCTTCGGCGGTGGCCGGGCCGCGCTGGAGTTGATCGCGGCCGAGGATATTTTGGAGAGCGGCATTGAGATCGTGGCCCAGCCCCCGGGCACGAAGCTCAAGAGCATCACGCTGCTGTCCGGCGGCCAGAAGACGCTGACAGCGGTGGCGCTCTTGTTCGCGCTCTACATGGTCAAGCCGTCGCCGTTTTGTTTGCTGGACGAGCTGGACGCCCCGCTCGACGAGTCGAACATCGGCCGGTTCACCGACCTGCTGAAGAAATTCGTCGACGAGTCACAGTTCATCATCATCACCCACAACAAGCGCACCGTGTCGGCGGCGCAGGCGATCTACGGCGTGACGATGGAGGAGCGCGGCGTCTCCAAGACGGTTTCCATGCGCTTTAACCACGACCGCGGCGAAGCCGAGGCCTAGCCGCAGAACATCGCGGAAGCGGTCACCGGCGCCAAGGTCTGAGGGATCTCGCCCCATGGGTCTCCGCGCCACCCGCATCAAATTCATCTGGGGCGCTTCCAAGGTCATCACCGCCCGGTGGCGCTTTGGCCTTTGGGGTTACTACGAGCGCAAGGAAGGGCATCCGGATTCCGGTCTCGCGTTCAGTGTGCGGGGTATCCTGATCCTGCTGCTATTCGCCTCGGTTACGGCCTATGTCGGCGGTGCCACCGCCGTCTACCTACGGCTGGAGCGGCGCCCGCCGAATTACGTGACATACACCGACATTCTCCTGCTGCCGATCCGTAAGGACGAGGTGCGGGCCAAGCGCGGCCAGGCCTATCTCGACGCCGGCATCGCGGCGATGAAGCAGCAGCGGTGGAGCGAGGGCGAAATGCAGCTGCGCTTGGGTTTGTCGCGTTATCCGCAGGCGATGCCCGCCCGGCTGGCGCTGGCCGAATTCTATTTCCTCATCCAGCAGAACGACCGCGCCTTGGCCGTCCTGGCCGAGGGCATGGACGCCGTGCCGGGTTATCCGGGGCGCCGCTACCTCACCAATTACCTGACAATCGCGGGCCAGGGGCAGGACACCGGGGCGATCATCGAGGCCTGCAACCGCTACCTTGACGATGCCGCGATCAACCTGCCGGAGAAAGAGCGCGAGTGGTTGCTGCAGCAAAAGCTCGGGGCCCTGATTGCGGATGGGCAGACCGAGGAGGCCATGGCGATCCTGGCCGGCGTCCCCGACAGCCTGGCGTTTAACGAGCACCGGGTGCTGGTCATGATTGCCATGGGGCGCACGGAAGAGGCCGCCGATGCGCGGGTGCCCGGTTACCATGCCGTGAACGCGCGGAAGAAGCGCGTGGTGCTGCGCGCCGCCCGCGCCTACCTGCGCGGGCTGGCCAGCCCGCCACGGCATGTGCGCTTCGATGTTGTCGAGGTGGCGCTGCCCCGCGAGGGCGCGAAGGAGCGCCCGGTGGTGCGGCATTTTGCCAACGTGCCGCTGTTCCCGAAGGATTTTCGGCCGGGCGGATAACGGCGGACGTGCCACTCGGCGCGCGTCCTGCTGGGCCGGGGTTGTGAATATGACCACCAATTCCCTTGCTTGCGCCCGCGCGGGTTCGCGAGAGTGTCGCCTCCATGGCTGATTCCCAGCGTC
>JBMSWZ010000108.1:0-5660 GCA_049425105.1 Cephaloticoccus sp. | reverse complement strand
TCGCCGATGGCGCAGTATTCGCGGACGCGGTGGCCGGACTGGCGCAGTGCGGCTTTCAACTCGTCGGCCATGCCGTAGAGCGCCTGGAACTCGTAGGCGCGCGGGTCGATGCCGAGCCGCTCGGCCTGCACGATGGCGTGGGCGCAGGAGCGGACGTTGTGCGAGGCGAAGTTCGGTGTGACGATGTCGATGTTCTCGAGGAGGAAGCGCGTGAGCTTCTCGTAGTTGGCGTCGGACTCGGGCTTCTTCTGCCACACCGGCGCCGGCCACTCGCGCTGCTGGGCGAGGATGGTCTCGTAGTCCCAGTAGGCGCCCTTCACGAGGCGGACGCTGAGCGGGCGGTGGTGCTTCCGTGCCCAGGCGACGAGGTCGCGCAGGTCGGACTCGCAGTCGCGCAGGTAGGCCTGGATCGCGATGCCGATGGCGGGCTGCTGACGGAACTCCGGCTCCTCGAAGATCGACTTGAAGAGCGCGAGCGTGAGGTCCTTCAGCTTGTAGCTCTCCATGTCGAAGTTGATGAGCGCGTCGACCTCGGCGGCGCGACGAAGAATCGGGCGGAAGCGCTCCTTGAGCGCGACGAGCGAGTTCTCCGGGTCGGCCGGGTTGATGTCGGGCGTGAGCGCCGAGACCTTGACGGAGAGGTTGAGCCGCGGGAGCGGGCCGCGCGGGCCGAGATCCGAGAAGCACGGCTCCGGATCCTTCGCGAAGTGCTTCGAGACCGAGTCGAGGATCTCGAGGTTGCGGCGAAGGAACTCGTCGGCCTCGGCGTCGTTGACGACGGTCTCGCCGAGCAGGTCGATGGTGGTGGCGAGGCCGAGCTTGGCGTTCTTCTTGATCTGCTTGATCAGATCCTCGCCCGATTCGCCGGCGACGAACTGGCCGGCCATGTCGACGATCTGCGCCTTGACCGGCGTGGCCACGAGCGCGGGCGCGAAAGATGAGGCGGCGAGGCCGGCCTTGAGCGCGGGGTTGAGCGCGACGGCCTGGTCGCCGAGGTATTCCTGCAGGTGGCGGACGATCTCGGCGGAAGAGTCGAGCGACGGGAGCACGTCGACGAAGCGGAAGAGCTGGGTCTTGAACGCGGGGTCCTTCATCGACCACTCCATCAGGCGCGCGTAGGCGCCTTTCTTGGAGAACAGCGCCGGGGGCGGCTGCTGGTCCATGAGGGCGAAAAGCTGTTCACCCTTGGCGCGGATGGCGGCGTCGATGGCGGGGTCGGGGGGCAGGAAGGAGGACATGGGGTTTATGACACAATCCCCGGGGCCGGGCGGTTTGGCAAGGGAGGGGAGGGGGGCGGCGCAAATTGTAAGCCCGCTAATGGCCGGGAGTAAGCCCGACGCTGGATGCTTGGCCCGGGCCGAAAACCGTGCCATGCACATTTCTGCGACTTTGGCGCCGAAGGGGTGTTTTGGGCATGAACGATGAAACTCCAGTGCGAACGAACCCAGAGGGGATGATCACCCCGACCGACTTTACCACGTTTATGCGCAACTATCAGGATATGGTCTTCTCCACGGCGGTGCGCCTCGTCGGCAACGAGGCGCAGGCGGAGGACATTTCCCAGGAGGTCTTTCTCAAGGCGTATGAGCATTTTGACAACCTGCAGACCAGCCCGACCGCCGGCGGCTGGCTCAAGACCGTGACCACCAACCTTTCGCTCAACCACCTGACGCGTTACCGCAACCGGTGGAAGTTCTTCTCCGAATTCAAGCGCCAGGACGACTCCGGTGACGAGGAGCGCGAGGTCGAATTCGCCGCCCCGGACGAGTTCTTTGGCGGCATCGACTCCGACGAGCGCCGCGAGTGGCTCCAAGAGGCCCTTGAGAAGCTGCCCGAACACCAGCGCGTGCCGCTGGTTCTTCTCCACTTTGAAGACATGCCCTACGACGAGATCGCGAAAAAGCTCCGCGTTTCGCTCAGCAAGGTGAAGACCGACATCCTCCGCGCCCGCGCCGCGCTTGCCCAAGTGCTGATGCGCAGCGGTGCCCCCCACGAAAAATTCAACGCCTGATCCCCATGCCACGTCCCGATTCCGAAGAATTTGAAAAGCTGATCCACCGGTCGCTGCGCTCGCTGCCCGACCGCCGCGCCCCGCGCTCGCTCGAGCTGCGCGTGCTGGCGGCCATCGAGGCCCGGCAGGCGATGCCGTGGTGGCGCCAGTCGTTCGCGCACTGGCCGCATGCGGCGCAGGCGGTGTTTCTCCTCCTCAGCGGCGTGGTCGCCGCGATCCTCGTCACCTTGGTGTTCCGCACCGGCGCCGAGGTCGAGGCCGCGTCGCCGTGGGCCAGCGCAATGAACAACCTCGGCCACGTGCGCCTCGTGTTCGCGAGCCTTGGTGAGGCGTGCGCGGCCATTTTCCGCGGGATCCCGCCGGTCTGGCTGTATGGCGGCCTGGGGTTCCTCGCCGCGATGTATGCCACGCTGGTCGGCCTCGGCGCCGCGGCTTACCGCACCTTTTTCCACCACCGTTAACCCCGTCATTTCCATGACTATTCGAACCAAGAACTTGTTTGTCAGCGCATTGATCGCGCTGAGCCTCACCCTGACCCTGGCAGTCATGGCTCGGGCGCAGACCGCCGCCCCCGATGCCCCGGTTGCGCCCGAGGCGCCGGCGGAAGCAGCGCCCGCCCCGGCCGAGGCGGCGACGCCCCCGGAATCGGAAGCGACCGCCGCGGATGTGCGCGAGACGCCCGTCGAGGCCGAGACCCCGGCCGGCGACGATGACCTGCGCCGCTTGGACGGCGACGCCGACAGCGAGTCCACCGAAGTCACGACTTCGGTCGCCTGGATCAAGGTGTCCGTGGATAATGAGGACGCCGATGAGGCGGATGATTCTGGGGTCGTGATCGGCTACAGCAGTCGCCGGCGGGGACCGGCCGAGGAAATGCCCTTTGGCGATCATACCGTGCCGGCTGGTAGCACGGTGCGCGAATTGGTCTCGGTGCGCGGCAACTCGGTCCTCGACGGCGTGAGCCAGCGGGGCGTCGTGTCTGTGCTCGGCAGCTCCACCGTCAACGGCCACTCGGGCGACGACGTCGTGTCGATTCTTGGCACCACCACGGTCAACGGTCAGGTCGACGGCGATACCTTGGCCGTCGTGGGTGACGTGGTTTTGGGTCCCGAGTCGGTCGTGCAGGGCGATGTCATCACGGTTCTCGGCTCGATGCGCCGCGCCGAAGGTTCCGTCGTCAAAGGCAACATCCAGGAGATTAACATTTTCCAGGGCGCCGACATGGGGTGGCTGCGGACTTGGTTCTACCGCTGTGCGCTCCTGGGCCGTCCCTTGGCCTTTGGCCAGGACTTGGCCTGGGCCTGGACGCTCGCGATCGGCGTATTCGTTGGCTATGTCTTCCTTGCACTCCTCTTTCCCCGTGCGGTGGAGAAATGCGTGGAAACCTTTGAACAGCGGCCGGGCTATACCTTGCTCGCGGTGCTTTTGAGTGTGCTCCTCGCGCCCGTGCTCGTGCTGCTGTTGATCGCGACGGGTATTGGTATCTTCCTGATCCCGTTCGTGGTGATCGGCATCTTTGCCGGCACGATCTTCGGCAAGGCCGTGGTGCACGCCTGGCTCGGTCGCCGCATCACCCGCTACTTCGGCAGCGGGGCAATGAATCATGTGGCTGTGGCCACGTTGGTGGGCGGCGTAATCCTGCTGTTACTCTACACCGTGCCGTTCTTGGGTTTCTTCCTCTGGAAGGTGCTCGGCATGATTGGTCTGGGCATTGTGATCTACACGTTGATCCTGACCACGCGTAAGGAACCGGCGGCCGCTGAGACGACACCGGTGCCGCCCCCACCCCTCGGTGGATCCGCCGCTGACGGCGCAACCGTGGCAACCGCCGTCCCCATCGCCGCGCTGCCGCGCGCCGGGTTCTGGCATCGGCTGATTGCCACTGCTCTGGACGTCGTCCTCATCGCCGTGCTCAGTGGCCTGACGCACACGGGGTCCGTCTTCCTCCTGTGGCTCTCCGTCTATCACGTGGCCATGTGGGCCCTGCGTGGCACGACGATCGGCGGCATTGTGTTCAACCTGAAGGTGGTGCGGGTCGATGACCGTCCCGTGGATTGGCTCGTGGCCGTCGTTCGCTGCCTGGCCTCCTTCCTCTCCTTTATCGTGATCGGACTCGGCTTCGTCTGGGTCGCCTTCGACAGGGAGAAGCAAAGCTGGCACGACAAGATCGCCGGCACCTACATCGTCCGCGTGCCGAAGGGCGTCTCGCTGCTCTGACCGCCATGACTCTGTTGATCGCATTCCTCCTCTGGTGCGGGCTGTTGGTCCTTTGCTGGCCGCTGGCCCTGCTCACCTTGGTGTTGCTGCCCGTGCTCTGGCTGATCGCCCTGCCGTTTCGGCTCGCCGGAGTGGTGATTGGCGCGGCCTTTGCGTTGATCCGCGCGCTGCTCTACCTACCGGCCCGACTCCTTGGTGGCCGGGCGGGTTGAGCTGGTTTTGGAAGTGACAGCGAGGCCGGCGCCATGATGATGACGTCCATGGCAAAACCATTGGTCGGAATCATCATGGGCAGCACGTCGGACTGGGAGACCATGAAGCATGCCGCGGCCACGCTGGAGCAGCTCGGCGTGCCTTTCGAGAAGCGCGTGGTCAGCGCCCACCGGACGCCCAAACTGATGGTTTCGTATGCGCAGAATGCCGCCAAGCGCGGCCTCAAAGTCATCATTGCCGGGGCCGGCGGCGCGGCGCACCTGCCGGGCATGACGGCCTCGATGACCCCGTTGCCGGTTTTGGGCGTGCCGGTCGAGTCCGCCGCGCTCAAGGGCATGGATTCGCTCCTTTCGATCGTGCAGATGCCGGGCGGGGTGCCGGTCGCGACGTTTGCGATCGGCAAAGCCGGCGCGATCAACGCCGCACATTTTGCGGCCCAAATCCTCGGCACGTCCAATGCGGCCGTGCTTAAGGCCGTGGAAAAGCACCGGGCGGCGCAGACCGCGACAGTGTTAAAGGCGAAACTCTCTTGAACCGCAGAGAGTTTGGCTTGCGGTCCGGCCGTCCACGCCTGCGATAGCCGGATGGCAATGATTCCTCCGGGCAACACCCTCGGCATTTTGGGCGGCGGTCAACTGGGCCGAATGCTCGCGCAGGCCGCCCAGTCCTTGGGCTACCGGGTGCATGTGTTTGAGCCGCAGGCCGACTGCCCGGCCGGGGCTGTCTCGAATCGGGAGGTCAACGGCGCTTACACCGACGTTGCCGCATTGAAGGAGTTTGCCGCCGGATGTGCCGCGGTGACTTACGAATTTGAAAACATCCCGGCGGGGCCCCTGCAGGAAGTGGAGACGGCGCGGGTGACGCACCTCCTGCCAAACTGGCGGGTGTTGGAGATCTGTCAGAATCGCCTACGGGAAAAAACCTGGCTGCGGCAAAACGGCATCCCGCACGCCACCTTTTGCGAGGTGCCCGCGGATGGTGATGTTGCGGCGGCAATCCGCGAAGTCGGCCTGCCCTGTGTGGTCAAGACCGCTGACTTTGGCTATGACGGCAAGGGCCAGCTCTAGGTTTTCGATGAAACCCGAATCACGACCGCAACCCGGCGATTTGCGGGTCAGCGCGCGGTGGTGGAACGATTCGTGGATTTTCGCTGCGAACTTTCGGTCGTGGTGGCACGAGGCCCCGATGGTTGCGCGCAGACCTTCCCGGTGGCGGAGAA
>JBMSWZ010000107.1:0-5694 GCA_049425105.1 Cephaloticoccus sp. | reverse complement strand
CGATTACCTCACCACACACAAGGCGGGGCTCGGAGTCCCCGCCCTCCATCACGGCATCACTTCTTCCGCTTCGCCTGCTTCCACTCGGCCGTGATGACGGAGCTGAAACCGCCGCGGGCCTTCCAATTCGCGATGATGGTGAGCGCGCGCGGCTTCAGGGCCTTGCCGAGGTCGTCGCAGATCTTGTTGGTCGCGGCCTCGAAGAAGATGCCCTCGTTGCGGTAGGCGTGGAAGTAGAGCTTGAGCGACTTCAGTTCGACGCAGGTTTTGTCCGCCACGTAGCGCACGGTGATGTCGGCGAAGTCCGGGTGGCCGGTCATCGGGCAGACCGAGGTGAACTCGTGGTGCGTGTGCGCGATCACATAATCGCGGTGCGGCGCCGGATTGGGAAAGGTCTCGAGGATCTTCGGGTCGGCCATAGGCTGTGAAAGTTTTAAGTGTTAGGATTCAAGTTTTAGGCAAGAGAAACCAAGTGTCTTCCACCTCAGTGCCTAAAACGTAATGCGTAACACCCGCTTCAGGTGGCTGTTTCGGTAAACCGCTGCTCGCGGATCACGGTGATCTTGATCGCGCTGGGATACTCCAGCTCGGCCTCCACGCGCTGCCGCAGCTCGCGGGCGATCTCGCGGGCGCGATCGTCGGTGACCTGCTCCGGCGAAACGACCACGCGGATTTCGCGGCCCGCCTGGATCGCGAACGACTGCTGCACGCCCTCGATGGAGTTCGCCAACTGCTCCAGCCGCTCCAGGCGTTGCACGTAGCCGGTGATGCTCTCGGCCCGGGCGCCGGGCCGCACCGCGGAAATCGTGTCGGCGAGGATGACCAGCCCGGCGTAAACCGTCTCCGGCTTCACCTCCTCGTGGTGCGCCTCGACGGCGTTCACCACGATGGGCGTCTCGCCGTAGCGCTTGATGAACTCTGCGCCGATGCGCGCGTGGCTGCCTTCCAACTCGGCCGAGATGGCCTTGCCGATGTCGTGCAGCAGGCCGGCGCGCTTGGCCAGGTTGGGATCCAGCCCGACCTCGCTCGCGATCATCGAGGCGAGGAAGGCCGTTTCGATCGAATGATCGAGCACGTTCTGGTTGTAGGAAAACCGGTATTTCAACTTGCCCAGCAGCCCGATGATCTCGGGATGCAGGCCGTTGATGTTGAGGCGGGTGACGGCGTCCTCGCCGGCCTGCGTCGCCTGCGCCCCAACCTCCGACTGCGCCGTCTTCACGAACTCCTCGATCGTCGCCGGATGGATGCGGCCGTCCTTGACCAGCGCTTCCAGCGCATGGCGCGCCACCTCGCGGCGCACGGGGTCAAACGACGAGATCAACACCGTTTGCGGCGATTCGTCGATCAGCACGGTCACGCCCGTCGCCGCCTCGAAGGCCTTGATGTTGCGGCCCTCGCGGCCGATGATCCGGCCCTTCATCTCCTCGCTTGGCAGCTGGACGATGGTGGCGGAAAGATCATGGTTGGGCCGCACGGCCAGGCGCTGCATCGTGGCGATCAGCGTGCGCTGGGCCTCGCGCTCCAGCTCATGCTCGGACTTCTCCAAGGTCTCGCGGCGCAGGGCGCGGAGTTCGTCCTGGCACTCCAGCATGACTTCCTCGCGCAGCGTCCGCTTGATTTCCTCGGCGTCCATCTGCGACACGCCTTCCAGGCGCTTGCGGACGCTCTTCGACAAGGCGCGGATCGCGTCGCGCGCCTGGCGCACGGCGGCGTTCTCGCGGTTGATCCGTTCCTGGCGTTGCTCCAGCTGGTAGTCGAGCAGGCCGAGCGACTCCTCGTGGGCGCGGATTTCGCGCAGCCGGACTTCGGTGTCGATTTCCCGGCGGGAGAATTCCTTGCTCAGCTCGGCGCGCTTCTCGCGGATTTCCTCGGCCGCCTTCTGCTTCACCTCCTCGGCCGCCACGGCCGCTTCGCGGCGGGCGACGGCGATGAGGTTCGCCGCGTTCTCACCGGCTTCACGGCGCCTGCCCCTCGTGATCAGCCACGCCGTCCAAAACCCGATGCCCATGCCCACCAGCACGGACACCGCCTGCAGCCAGTCGAACTGGGTGCCGGCAGCGAGCAGGCTGACAAGGTGGTGGAGACTCGCGGTCATCAAGGGCCGGGAACCGTAGCCCCGACCGGGCAAAGCTCAAGCTTTCTCCCCCTCAGTCACGGGGGTCGGCCGGCGGCTGAAAAGCTGGCACCGTGCCGGCCACCACCTCACGCATCCGCGCCAGCGCCGCCGCCTCGCCGTCGCGCGCATCAGTCTGCAAAAGCACATAGGCCCAGCGGTCGGCCCGGCCATGGCGCAGCCGGTCCCACGCCCCGAACAGGAGGCGTTCCCAGTGCGTCGCGACCACGCGATTGCTGCTCACAAACCAGTAGGCCAGCAACGCCGGGTAAGGCTGGCCCGATCGGGTCTGGTGCTCGATCTGCAGCACCGTGGCGGGGATCGCTGCATCCTGTTTTTCGCGCATGTCACCAACCGGTCATGGCAGGATACGCCCCTGCACGGCGTCTACGAGCGCGCGCTGTCGGTGGTCGATTACGCGGGCGAACGCACCTACAGCGGCGACACGACCTACTTCAAGGGCGACAACAACAGTTTTCGGCTGGTGTGGTGGCACGCCGTGGTGGTGGAGACGATCGAGGGCAACCCGTGGTTCGGCCTCGGCTTCGGCAGCGACCTCGCCAGTCGCTTCGTGGTAGAATACTACCCGGAACAGGATGACGAGTTTGACGTGCGCAGTCCGCACAACGTCGTGCTGACGCTTTTCGGCCGGGTCGGCCTGGCCGGGGCGGTGCCCTTCCTCGCCATCGTCGGACTCACGGCGTGGCGGATCGTTCGTTCCGCCCGCCGCCGCGACGCCGCCCCCGGCTTGTTGGGCGGCGCGTGGATCGTGCTGATCAGCGCCTGCTTTGGCGTCGTCCTGGAGGGCCCCATGGGCGCGGTGATCTTTTGGAGCGCCCTGGGGCTCGCGAGCGCCACCCCCACCGAGCCGGAGGCCCCGGAGGAAAGTGCGTCAGCGAACGCGGGGTCATTGCCAAATGCAGCGACATCTGTTTGAGCTGCCCCACCCGTGAAGCTGTCCTCGCCCCTCGATTCCCTGTCGCTGTTCAAGACCAGCACACGCGGGCGTTGGGATTGGATCAACCCCATCGCCATCATGGGGTTGGGGATTTTCGGGGTGATGTTCATCTACAGCGCGCATCTGTCGGTCAACGGCACCAGCTGGATCACGCAGCTCGTGTGGCTGGGGTTGGGCGCCGGCGTTTACCTCGCGGTCTCACTGGTCGACTACCGGTTTTGGCTGAGCGTGGCGCACTGGTTTTACGGCCTGGCGATCCTCCCCCTCCTGTTCGTCCTCATCCCGGGCATCGGCAGCGAGCGCTACGGTGCCCAGCGCTGGCTGGATTTCGGGTTCTTTGCGTTCCAACCCTCTGAAACGGCGAAGGTTGCGGTATTGCTGATCACCGCGAGCCTGCTCGTCCGGTCCCAGATTGGAACGGTGCGCCAATCGGTGGACGTCCTTGGCAAATTGGCACTTGCGGTGGGATTGCCGTTGGTTCTTATCCTGCTTCAGCCCGACCTGAAGTCGGCCATTGTGCTGCCCCCGATGGTCTTTTCCATGCTCTTCGTATCCAAGCTTTCCGCCCGCTTTTTTGCCGGCGCGCTCGCGGCCTTCCTGCTGATCGTCAGCCTGGTCGCGTGGGATACCTGGCGTTACGCCAACTTCATGGAGTCCAACGGTTACTCCTACGTGCGCGACCGGGGCAAATTCGAGCCCCACAGCTGGATTCCACTGCACGATTATCAGCGCAATCGCATCATTTCCTTCGTTGCACCCGACAAGATTGACCCCATGGGCATCGGGTGGAATCAGCGCCAGTCCCTCATCTCGGTCGGCAGCGGCGGTTTCGCCGGCAAGGGCTGGACCGAGGGCACGCAGGCCCAGCTCGGCTACCTGCCCCGTTCCGTGGCGCACAACGATTTCATTTTCTCGGTTATCGCCGAGGAGAAAGGTTTAGTGGGAAGTTTAACGGTCCTCAGCCTGTTCGGCTTGGTTTTGTTCAATGGCATTCGCATCGCTGGCCTCGCCCGCGATCGCCTCGGCACCCTTATTGCCGTCGGTGTCACCGTGCTGTTCACGGTGCACGTGTTCGTGAACATCGCCATGACGATCGGGCTCGTGCCCATCACGGGCATACCGCTTCCCTTCATCAGTTACGGTGGCTCCTTTGTGCTCAGTTGTTGCCTGCTGCAAGGACTGGTCCAGAGCGTCTATCGATTCCGCAAGGACTTTGCCTGAAAATGAAGCTTTGCCCCGATATTGACCGCTCTGCCGGAATTTCCTGCGCCACAACCGCAGCCCTTGGGCGCCCCGCGCAAACACCCGCAACGCACCATGAGCGATTCATCTCCATCCAACCCCGGGGCCCAACAGGATCCCGCCCACAAGTATGACGAGGAACTGGCCAATCCCCCGCCGGTTACCGAAGCCCCCGCCATTTCGAGCGCGGAGCTGAAAGCCGGCGCCACCGAGCGCAGCAAACAGCGCCCGCTCCTCCAGAAGATCATCTCCGTGTTCCAAAAGGAGAAGGAGACCTACCGGGAACTCATCATCAATTCCGAGCCGCTCGAGAAGCGCGTCGCGCTCCTCGTCGACGGCCGCCTCGAGAAGTTCGAGATCGAGCGCGAGTCCGACAACCGGATGGTTGGCGGCATCTACAAGGGCCGCATCAAGAACCTCGACCCCGGCCTCAAGGCCGCCTTTGTCGACATCGGCTACACCAAGAACGCGTTCCTGCATTACTGGGACATGCTCCCTGCCGCCGCCGACTCCTCCGTCGAGGTCGTGCGCGTCAACAAGAAGAAGAACGCCCCGGCCAAACCCGCCGAGCCCACAGTCAAGGACATCCCCCGGCTCTACCCGCCCGGCTCCGAGATCGTCATCCAGGTCACCAAGGGCCCCATCGGCACCAAGGGCCCGCGCACGACGACCAATCTCTCCATCCCCGGCCGCTACCTGATCCTGACCCCGTTCAGCGACGGCTGCGGCATCTCGCGCAAGATCGAGGATCCGCACGAGCGCAAGCAGATCGGAAGAGCACTCAACGAGCTCACCATCCCCGAGGGCATGGGCGTGATCGTCCGCACCGCCGGCGAGGGCAAGAAGACCCGCTACTTCGTCCGCGACCTGCACATCCTCCTCAAACAGTGGGAGGAGATCACCAAGAAGATGCAGTCCGAGCGCTCGCCCGCCTGCCTCTACCAGGAACCCGGTCTCGTCGAGCGCACCGTGCGCGACTTCCTCACCGAAGAGGTCGACCGCGTGCTCATCGACGACAAGGCCGGCTACGCCCACACCCAGGACCTCGTCGCCCAGATCTCCAAGCGCTCCCGCTCCCGCATCGCGCTCTACGACGACACCATCCCGATCTTCGAGCGCTTCAACATCGAGCGCCAGATCGAACAGACCTTCCAGCGCAAGGTCGGCCTCCCCTCCGGCGGCGAGATCATCATCGACGAGACCGAGGCCCTCATCTCCATCGACGTCAACACCGGCTCCCACAAGAACAAGGGCGGCGACGAGAAGAACACCATCTACGCCGTCAACCTTGAGGCCGCGGTCGAGGCCGCGCGCCAGATCCGCCTCCGCAACCTCGGCGGCCTGATCATCATCGACTTCATCGACATGAAGGAGCGGCGCC
>JBMSWZ010000106.1:0-5731 GCA_049425105.1 Cephaloticoccus sp. | reverse complement strand
GATTCAGTTTGGAGGAGTGCGATGTGCTCATTGGTGACCGGATCGACCATCCGGTGTCGTGGCATGGTCGCGAATCACTTTCCGGTTACATCGGCCGGCCGGTGCGGCTCAGATTTTTCATGAGCGATGCCGATCTTTACTCCTTCAGGTTTCCGGGTGCACCAACCGCCAAGTAATTGAGCCACCTGAAATTCCTCGACTTGCCTTTCGATGCCAAACTTCGCCCCGCCGTATATATCGAAACCAGTGAAGGTCGGTTGGCCGGGGGCAGCTCTGCTTATGAGTGCTTTCGCTAGTCCCTTCGTCGCTGCGAAAACCTCCCCGGAGGAAGTGGTGGAACTGGGTGATCGTCGGGAGATTTTTGTGGATAAAAAACTGATCGCGCAGATGGATGGCGTCGCCCTCCGCCTGCATGCGCCGGTGAGCTCTGGGGTCGCCTTTGGCATCGACCGGCCTTGGGAAGGGCCCGCGAATTTCGGCCATGTGGTGATTCGGTTCCAAGGGCGCTACCTGCTCTATTATCGCGTCATGAATTTGGATTCCGGAAACGATAACGGACTGGTCTGCTTGGCGGTGAGTGAGGATGGGATGACTTGGGGGAAGCCGGCCCTGGCTCGGGACCAACACTCCGGCCACGAAGATGCCAACATCGTGGTCACCGATAACGGAGAACCACTCAAGGGCTTGGTGTGGCACGATACCCGCCCCGGCATTCCCGCGGATGAACAGATCAAGGCATTGCGCGGCGTCCCCATCAGCGGGGAAGAGCACACGGCGTTCAAGGATCCGAAGGGCCCCAAGCGACTGGAGTTGATGGTCTCGGGGGACGGTGTGGTCTTTCGTGCGCTCGAACCGGAACGGCAGCCCACCTTTGTGAGCGCCTTGCCGAACAGTTTTGATGGCGGCAACACCCTGTTCTGGAGCGATGAAGAGGAATGCTACGTGCTCTATTACCGGATCATGACCGACACCGGACGACGCACGATGGCCCGCACCAACTCGAAGGACCTGCGGAAATGGACAGATCCCGTGCCGATGTCCTATGGCGATACCCCGCCGGAGCAGTTTTACGTCAACAACACCACGCCCTACTACCGTGCGCCTCACATCTATATCGCGCTTGCGGCGCGATTTTTGGAAGGACGCAGTGCGCTCACGGACGAGGAGGCCAAGGCGATCGGGCTCAAGTCGCCGCGCGGGATCATCTACAACCACGACGTTTCCGATGGCGTGTTGCTGACGACTCGCGCCGGCACGGAATCGTATCAGCGCACGTTCCTGGAAGCCTTGGTGCGCCCGGGCCCCGGCGATGGCAATTGGGTTTCGCGCACCAACTATCCCCTCACCGGAATATTTCCCGACGGACCGGAACGAATGATGTTTTTCGTCAACCGGCGTTATCTGCAGGACACCTGGTTTATCGAGCGACTGACGATGCGCACGGATGGGTTTGTCTCGATCAATGCGCCTTACGCGGGCGGCAGCATGACCACCGTCCCTTTCACCTACAGCGGGGATCACCTCGAGCTCAATTTTGCGACCAGCGGTGCCGGGGAGGTTCGCGTGGAGTTGCAGGATGCCGAGGGCAACCCGCTGACGGGTTTCAGCCTGGACGATTGTGATCCCCTGATCGGCGATCGCATTGATCACACGGTGACCTGGCACGGGCGCGGCTCCCTTTCCGGCTTTATTGGCCGACCCGTGCGACTTCATTTCGTCATGAGCGACGCGGATATCTATTCATTCCGTCTTGCACAAAAGGAGTAACCGTCATGTCCAATCCTACAGCTGCCATAGACGCCCACGGTCACTACGGAGATTACGTGCGTGACGGCGGCGACCCCTTGGTCGACAAATGCATGAGCGCCGGCGCCGTCGGTGTGACCGAGCGAGCCGCCGCCTGCGGGGTGACGCACACAATTGTTTCGCCCCTCGCCGGACTTCTGCCGCGCGGGCGCAGCGATGCGGTGGCGGGCAACGACGCGGCCTTTCGCGAAGTGCCCCGCGTGCCCGGCTTGCTTCAGTATGTGATCGTCAATCCGCTGCAGCCCCGCACTTACGACCAAGCCCGCGAGATGATCAAGTCGCCGTGGTGCGTGGGCGTGAAGCTGCATCCCGAGGAGCACCAGTATCGCATTACGGAGCACGGCGAGGTCCTGCTTGCATTTCTTGAGGAACTGGGCGCGCCAGTCATGACGCACAGCGGATGCCCGTGGAGCCTGCCGATGGACTTTGTGCCTTTTGTGGACCGGCATCCCGGCGTGCGCCTGCTGCTCGCGCATCTGGGCAACGGTGCCGGCGCCAACGGCCGCGCCGACCTGCAGGTGCGGGCCGTGCAGGCGGCGAAGCACGGCAATCTTTGGGTCGACACCTCCAGCTCCCGCAGCCTGCTCCCCGGCTTGGTGGAGTGGGCCGTGCGCGAGATCGGCGCCGAGCGGCTGCTGTTTGGCAGCGACACGCCGCTGTATCATGTCGCCATGCAGCGCGAACGCATCGAGGCCGCGGAGATTTCTGAAGAATCCAAACGGATGATTCTGCGCGAAAACGCCATCCGCTTTTTCAAACTTGATCACCTCTGACCATCCCGCCTGGAGCATCATGATCAAGTATCTGGCATCGCTATTCCTGATGAGTGCAATTCCGCTCACCGCGGCGCAGTCGGGTGACCGGACTCCCTATGTGCATCACTTTTCGGATGGTTCCGGCGGATGGTTTTCCGACCGACACTATGCGTTGAAGATCTGGGATGGCGCGGCCCAGTGCTACTCGCCGTGGTTCGTCGATCCCAACCATGCGCCGCCCGGGGCGGGCTACCTGCACTTGGTCATGTGGATCTATACGGCGCGCCATTGGTATCAGCCGGATATGCCGGCCGCGGCCCGATTGCCCTACCGCGAAAGCTCGTTTGCCGATCAGGGCAAGAGCACGGACCTGCGGGGCGCACGCATGACCATTCGGTTGCGCGGTGAAATGGAGCTCAAGGGCGCGCAACTGTATCTGCTGGCGCAGGCGCAGACGGAAAAAACCACGGCAAATTTCATCCTGACCGGGCAGCCCATCACGATCACGGGCGAGTGGTGTGATCAGACCATTGTGCTGGCCAATGACCCTGACCAGTGGACCTGTATTGGTTCCCGCGCGGACCTGTCTCATCTCTATGGATGCGACGATTTGGACAAAGCGTTGGCCGACGTGAATGTGGATCTGATTTTTGTGCTTTTCCCACTCGATATCGAGCCCGCCTGCGAAGGGGTGACGGACTGGCATGGTCTCAAGGCCGCCGTCGATTACCCGGTAAACACGGCCAAACTGCCCCGTGGGATCATCCAATTCGAAAGCATCCGCCTGGAATACCCGCAGTAAGACTCGCCCCTGAAGCGCAACCACCACCGCAACCCCAATTTTTTCAATGAAGAACCCTCAAATCAAACCACTCACTCGCAAAACGCTCAAAGGCGTGTGGAGCGCCCTGATTGTGCCTTGGACCAAGACCGACCAGCTCGACGAGCGCCGCTGGCGCCGCGAGGTGCGCGCCTACGCCGGCACCGGAGTGCACGGCGTCTATACGGGCGGCACCACCGGTGAGTTTTACGCGCAGGATGACGCGACCTACGAACGCGTGGCCGCCATCGCCTGCGAGGAAGCGCACACCGCCGGCCTGCCCGTGCAGATCGGCGCGTCGGCGCTCAGCACCCGCACGGTCATCGGCCGGATGAAGGCGGTGCGCCTCTACCGTCCCGATGCGTTTCAAATCGCGCTGCCTTTCTGGCTGGAGCTCAAGGACGAAGAAGTCCGCCGCTTTGTGCACGCGGTGGCTGATGCCGCCAACGGCACGCCGATTGTGCTCTACCTGACCGGTCGTTCGAAGCGAAAAATCGACGCCAAATTCATGGGTCGGCTCGCGCGGGAAGTGCCGGCGTTCATCGGCACGAAGGACACGGGTCTCGACGTGCCGGGTCTGAAGGCGATCCTCAAGGCCGCACCGGATCTTGCGATCTTTGGCGGCGAGGATTTCCTGACCCGTATGCCGGCGGGTGGGCGCGGCGGTTATTGCTCCGTCACGGGGTTCAACGCGGCAAAGGTGGTCGAGCTCTACCAGCTCTGCGCCGCCGGCAAGTGGGATGAGGCGAAGCCGCTAGCCGATGCCATTCATAACTTTCTCTATGGCGCGCTTGTGCCGATGGTGAAGAAGCCCGGCCTGTGGGATTCGGCCATTGATCGCATTCAACGCGTGGCGGGCGGCGGCGACGTCGGCCTGCGCTGCCAGTCGCCCTACAAGAGCGGCACCGAGGCGGACGTGAAGCGCGTCATCGCTTGGTGCCGCAAAAATACCCCCGAGTTGCTGCCGCCGCACTTGGTGCGCTAACGGCATGCTCAAAGCACCTGTCCCATGCGTTTGGTAGACATCCTTATCGTCGTCCTATATCTCTGCGGCGTGGTCGCCGTGGGCATCGCTTGCCGTGGCCGCGAGCGCTCAGTGGACGTCTACTTCACCGGCCGCGGCCTGTTTCGCGGACCCCTGGGCACGCTGTTGGTGGGCCTGAGCATTGCGGCGACTTTCTTCAGCGGCATCAGCCTGGTGATCTACATCAGCTCGGTGTATTCGAGCGGCATCCAGATTGGCGCCGGACTGCTGGCCATGCCGGTGGCGTGGGCGGTGCTCCGCTATTGGTTCCTGCCGCGTTACCTGGCGGACGGGTGGCGCCAGCCCTACGACATTCTGGAAGAGCGGGTGGGGCGCTCGGTTCGCATCGTCATGTCCGGCATGTTCATCCTGCTGCGCATCGGGTGGATGGGGGTGCTGATTTATGCGCCGGCGCTGGTGATCATGGGGACGGCGAACCTAGGCAACGAATGGCTTTGGCCGATCGTGCTGGGCATTGGCCTTTCATCGACAGCTTACACCGTGATCGGCGGCATCCGCGGCGTGATTCTGACGGATGCAATCCAGTTTCTGGTCATTCTCGGCGGCATGTTGTTCATCGGGTTGTTCCTGTTCTTCAAGCTCGACCTCACTTCGGTGGAGATGGTGCATGAATTGTCGTCCGAAGGGCGGCTGGAGTGGCTGAATTTCTCCTTCGATCCTACGCTGACCTTCACGTTTTGGACGGTCATTTTTGGCATCGGCATCTCGAACATTGGCAACTACCTCTCGGACCAGATGGCGCTGCAGCGCTACCTCGCGGCGGAATCCCCGGCGGCGGCGATACGTTCCTTCACCATCAACATCATCGGTGCGGTCATGGTCGTGCTGACCCTCATCACCATCGGACTGCTGCTTTACCTGTGGTATCGGCACCATCCGGATCCCAACCTCCCGGGCCGGGCGGACCTGATCATTTCGTATTTCATTTCCCAAGAGCTGCCGGTGGGCGTCTCGGGCTTGCTGATCGCCGCGATCATGGCCGCGACGATGAGCAGCATGACGAGCGGTATCAACGCCCTCGCCGGCGCCGTCACGAACGACTGGATCGCCCGGCTCGGCGCCGTCCGTTCGCCGGACGCGCTGTTTCGGGTGGGCCGAAGGTGAGTCTTGTGCTCGGGTTGTTCGCCACGGTCATGGCGGGCTTCATGGACCGGCTTGGCTCACTGCTCATGGGCTCGCAAATCATTCTCGGCATATTCCTCGGTCCCATGCTCGCTTGCATGAGCCTCGCAGTGACGCACCTGCGTTTCCGTCCGGTCGAGATCATTACGGGCCTGATCACCGGCCTGGCCGCGGGCGGTGCGG